>DASWRM010000001.1 GCA_036403155.1 Gaiellales bacterium
CTGCCGCAGCAACTCCTGCGCGTCCAGGCAAACGCAAGGCATTGCCCCCGTCCAAGCGCGCACACTACCGGCGCGAGATCGCCGCGTCCAACTCCAAAGGACGCTTTGAAGCCGAAGCGAGAGAGTTGTCTTGCGCGAGAAAGCATCCAGCGCAGTGAGCGGCGCGACTGCTGCTTTCCATGCAAAACAGCAGTCCCGTTTGGGAACATTTCTGAACGCTCGCCCACGTTGACGACCTGTCCGTCGGCTCCTGCTTTTCGTCCAAACCGGACGTGCGGGCCTGGCTGGGTTGACGGGCTTGCTTCTCGGTGGTTGAGCCGGTTACGGTCGGTTGAGCGCTGCGTCCGGTCGGCGGGGGTGGCCGTACCGAGGGGGAGTGGCGATGCTGGTGAGGTTGCGGTCGGGGCTCAGCTACGCGAACGTGATGGCGACGGTCGCGGTGTTTTTGGCGCTTGGGGGTGGGGCGCTTGCGGCGACGAGCTTCGTCGGGTCGGACGGGAAGGTGCACGGGTGCGTCAGCAAGAAGGGGCAGTTGACGGTGCTCAAGGGCGGCAAGACGAAGTGCGCGAAGGGGCTTGCGGCGATCAGCTGGAGCCAGACCGGGCCGAGGGGCGTGACGGGCGCGCAGGGGCCCAAGGGCGATCAGGGCTTGAAGGGCGATACCGGCCCTTCGACGGGTCCGGCGGGCGGCGCGCTGTCTGGTACCTATCCGAACCCGACGTTGAACGCGAGCGGCGGGCCGTGCGCGCGCGGCAAGTTCCTCACCGACCTGTCCAGCCTCGGGACGTTGACCTGTGGGCCGGGCGCCTCATTCACCGCTCTCGGCCAGGGCGCGTTGGCCTCCAACACCACCGGCGGTTTCAACTCGGCAGTTGGTTTCAATGCGCTGAACTCCAACACCTCCGGCCGGCAAAACTCGGCGTTCGGCGACAACGCGTTGTCCGCCTCTACCGGCAATGGCAACTCGGCGGTTGGCGAGGGCGCGCTGTCAGACAACACGACGGGCAGCTTCAACGCGGCGGTCGGCGAGAGCGCGCTCAGGAGCAACAAGACTGCTAGCAACAACTCGGCGCTCGGCGAAAACGCACTGTTCGAAAACCTCACCGGAGCCAACAACTCGGCGGTCGGCACGGACGCGCTGGGGTTCAACGTGGACGGCAACAACAACGCGGCGCTCGGTCAGAACGCGCTGGGCGCGAACACGAGCGGCAGCAACAACGCGGCCGTCGGCCAGGCGGCTCTTGAAAGCACCGACAGCGGCAACAACAACTCGGCGCTCGGTCAGAACGCGCTGGAGGCGAACACCGCGGGTATTGACAACACCGCGGTCGGCAAGAACGCGCTCGGGAGCGCCAAGGCCGACAGCAACTCGGCGTTCGGGCGCGACGCGCTGTCTTTCACGTCCGGTAGCGGCAACATCGCGGTGGGCAAGCAGGCCGGCAACAACCTGACCACGGGCAACTTCAATATCGACATCGGCAACCAGGGCGTCGCCGCGGAGGCCGGGGCGATCAGGATCGGCACAGCGGGCGTCCAGACGGGCGGCACGTTCCTCGCCGGCGTGAATGGGGCGTCGGTGAACCAGAACACGACCGTGTTGGTCGGCAGCGACGGCAAGCTCGGCACCGCGATGGCGTCGTCGCGGCGGTTCAAGACAGACATCCGCCCACTCGGGGCAATACGAAGGTTGTTCCGGCTGCGACCGGTGAGCTATCGCTACAAGCCGCGTTGGGCGAACGGCGACCACCGGCTCCAGTACGGCCTGATCGCCGAACAGGTCGCGAAGGTGTTCCCCTGGCTCGTCCAGTACGACCGCAACGGCAAGCCGAACGGCGTGCGCTACGGCGACCTGCCCGTCCTCCTGCTCGCGCAGCTCCAACGCGAGCACCGAAAAAACGACCGGCAACAGCGACAGATCCACCGGCTGAGTGCGCAAGTACGCGCCCTCGCGCGGAGACGCTGACGCCAAGGTGCCGCGCGGCCACGACGGCTCGCGCGGGCCCGCCCGCGACCCAGTCCGAACTGAACACCGGCCCGCGCTGTCGCTTTCCATGCAAAGCAACGGTCCCGTTTCCAGGGAATATGTTGTGAACGCCCGCCGCGCGAGAGTTGTATTGCTCGACGCAGCGCCGTCGCCCGCAAGCCAGGGCCGTCCTCGGTCGGTCGCCACCGGGAGCCGCGTCACGCCCGCCGCGGCGCCCGTCCTACCCCGAGCGGCGTCACGGGAACCGCGCCGCTTCAGCGGCAGGTACGGAACGCCACCGACTTCTGCGCCTGCCGCCCGATCTTGTCGGTGGCGCGCGCGAGCAGGTGGTGTTTGCCGCGGTGCAGCTTCTTCGTGCTGACCCTCTGGGAGAAGGTGCGCTGCTTGCGCGTCGAGATCTTGTGCCCGTCGACGAAGACGCGCACGTCGCGCAGCTGCTTCGCGGTCACCTGAATCTTCGCCGTGAAGGACTTCGGCGCGCACTTGCCGGGCACGTTCTTGAGGCTGATCGTCGGCTTCGGGCCGTTCGGGTCAGGGAGCTGCGGGCCCTGCGGCTGGGTGAACACGTCGTCCCCGAACGGCTTGAGCCCGTCCTGCGCCGCGTAGGCGAGGTGTGAGAGCCCGAACAGATCCTCGGTGCTGCGCAGCAGCGAGTAGTGGTTGTACGGCGTGTCGTTCACCGTGCCGGGCTTGATGTACGGCGACAGCAACACGGCACCGGTGCGACCGCCGCCGTTCCCGGAAGCGCCGCCGTTGTAAGTGGTGTTGGGGCTCGCCGGCTCGCCGCAGCAGTCGCTCGCGTCGCCCGATGCCTCGTCGAACGTGATGATCAGGAGGCCGCCGTCCGCGTAGGCCGGCGAGCCGACGATTCGCGGAACCCACGTCTGCAGGAAGTCGTTGACGCTCTGGAGGCCGCCCGGACGGCCGTCGATGCACGGGGTGTCGTGGCCGTCGCTGCAGAGATCGGGCGTGATGAACGAGTACGTCGGCGTGGTCGACGCGGAGGCCAGGTCCCCCTGGAGCGCGCTCAGGTCGATGACGTTCGTGTCGCAGATCGCCCGGTCGATGATCGAGTGGAAGTACACGAACGCGTTGTGCTTGGTCGCGTACTGGTCGTCCGCCTTCGCCGCCTCGCTCTGGTCCTGCTGGCCCAGCGGTGGGTGGCGGCAGGTCTTCGGCTCGGTCGAGGAGGAAGCCATGTCCTCCGCGTACTGCTTCCACGTGAGACCCTTCCCCTCGAGCTGGTCGCCGATCGTCGAGACCTGGGCGGGGAATACGCAGCCATGTCCTTCGGCAACACCGTCAGGCCGAACTGAGCCGGCGAACTCGTTGTAGGTCGTGCAGTCGCCCTGCGTATCCGGGTTCGGCGGCTGGCCGCTCACCATCGCGATGTAGTTGTCGAGGCTGCTGTGCCCGATGCCGTAGTACTGCGTGAGCAGCTCGCCGTAAGCGGGGAGCGTCTTCGCGAGGAATGGCGCGGCAGAGTTTTCGCCGAACGTCGTCGCGTAGCTCTTGTTCTCGAGCACGACGATCCACACGTGCTTGATCGGCGGCAGGGGCGCGGCAGCGGCGCCGGACACGGCGAGCGACAGCGAGGCGCCGAGCGCGCAGATGATGGCAGCGGCGCGCATCAGCAGCGGCAGCATGACCGCCGCACCAACCCGGCGCAAGTGGCGCGTTCGCATTCGCACATGTCCGCAGCAGAACCGGCGCTACTTACGGCGCGAAGGCGGTCGCCACGCCGAGCGGTAGCCAGCGGACCGCCTCGCGCACCTGCGCCGGCGCCTCTGCCATCTCGCGCTCGATCGCGTCTCGCCCTTCGCGGAAGTGCTTCCAACCCTCGTAGTGGATCGGGATGATCGTCCGCGGCCCGACGAGCTCGCACAGTTCCACGGCTTCCCTCGCGGTCATCGTGTAACGCACCGGGCCCGTGATCGGGAAGCGCACGCCCCCGAGGTGTAGAAGCGCCGTGCCCACGTCCAGCCGCGCGGCGACCTCGCGCACGCCCGCATAGAGCACCGTGTCCCCCGAGATCCACAGAGCGCCGTGCTCCTGCCCCTGCCAGCGGAGGGCAAAGCCGATCACTTCTCCGACGATCGGGTGACTCAGCGGGGGCCCGTGGCGGCACGGCGTCGCGGTGACCTCGATCGCCGGCCGTCCCGGCGCCTCGAGGCGTGT
>DASWRM010000002.1 GCA_036403155.1 Gaiellales bacterium
GCGCCCCAACTCTTGGAGACCAAGTCGTTCGCGGCGGGTGTTGCACGGCTGTCAGACGCGCGTGACGGCGGCCGGGATGGTTGGGCTGATCGCCGCCCCACCCCAACCCCCGGTGACCAAGTCGATCGGGTGGGGTGGCACACCGCCGTTGCGGTTCCGTTGCACCGGGTCACGGAATCCTGCCGCGGCACATGACGCGTTCAGCGATCGTGCGTCAGCGGCCCGGGCATCGGCTCGGGATCGGGTTCGGGGTCGCTCTCGGCCTCGTGGTCGGCAATCGCCCACTCCGCGCCCGGCCGCTGTCCCGGCTGCCCCGGAGGCGGGGAATCGATCCGCTCCCGGTTCTCCACCAGCCGCCGCTTCTCGACCATGTCCCGCTCGCCGTCCGGCTCGTCCGGCTGCTCCGGCAGCGGCCCGAACGCCGCAACCGTGTCACCCGCATGCACCACGTCCGCACCGCCGGTCTCGGCCGCTCGCTCTCGGGAGTCCGGCTCACCGGGCGACGACGGTGTGCTCGGCGGCTGGCCGCCGGGGTCGGGCTCGGGGCCCGGGTAGGGCTCCGAGGGAGAGCGCTGTTCCGGTTCCTGGCTCATCCAGCGGGACGTGCCCGTGCCGGGTGCGAGCTAAACCGCCGGCCCCGCCGGGCTGAGGCGGAGCTCGACGCAGGCGTCGGGCGCCCCCTCGACCGGGAACCAGGCCCTGATCGCCGCAGTGCCAGGGAGCAGCGCCGGGTCGTGGCGCGCCTCGTCGGGCGTGAGCGGGAAGGCCCGCACCCGTCCGACGGTCAGCTCCCCGAGCCCGAACGTGCCGCTGCGGCGCGCCTCCACCAGGTAGAAGGCCGCGAGCGCAAGCGCCGGGAGCAGCGGGTTGCCGTCCCGCCGGCCGTACCCGAGCCTGTCGTGCGCCTGCACGGCCGCGTCCGACGCCAGGGCGGCCACCGGCTCTGACGCCGGGCCGCTTCGATGCGTCGGGTCACCCGCCACCGGCTGGTGGAACACCGCCGCGGCGGGCATCCCGGCCGGCTGGAAGTGGCCGGGCATCGCGACCGCCGCGATCGCCGGATGCAGCTCGACCGTGAGGCTCGTCGTCAGCTCGAGCAGCAGGTCGGCGAGGTCGTCGGCATCCACCCGCGAAGTGTCGCAGCCGGCTACCGGCCGGCCGGCCACCTTGGCGCCGACATACTGCCTGGCGATGCCGCAGCCGACCACGACGGAGCTCGAGCCCGGCCTGGTGCAGGTCACCATGCCGCTGCCCTGGGCGCTCGACCACGTCCACTGCTACGCGCTCGCGGCCCCGACCGGCTGGACGCTGGTCGATGCGGGCCTCGGCACCGACCAGACGCTCGCCTGGTGGGACGACGTGCTCGAGAGACTCGGCCGCCCGCGGGTGGAGCGGCTCGTCATCACGCACTACCACCCCGACCACCTGGGTGCGAGCGCCGCCCTCGCACGCCTCACCGCGGCGAAGGAGATCGTGCAGGGCCGGCTCGACCGCGAGCTGTCGGTCGCGGCATGGGAGCAGGGCGACGATGCGGACTTCGAGCGCTTCCTCCGCAACCACGGCATGCCGGACGAGCTTGCCGCGGCCTCGACCCGGGCGGAGAGCGGCACGGCGGTGCACCCGGCGGTTCCGACCCTGCTCGTGGACGAGGGCGATGTCGTCAGCGCGGGTGGGCAGCCGTGGCGCGTGCTGCACCTGCCGGGCCACGCCGACGGCCACATCGCGCTGTACGACGCGCGGCGCAGCCGCCTGCTCGGAGGGGACGTCCTGCTCGACGACATCACCCCCAACGTCGGCCGCTGGCCGGACACCGCGGCGGACCCGCTCGGCCGCTACCTCGGCACGCTCGAGCGCCTCGCCGGTCTCGCCCCCGCGGTGGTCTATCCGGGCCACGGCCCGGTGATCCACACCGCGGCCGCGCGGGCGCGGGAGATCGCAGGCCACCATGACGACCGCCTCGACGCCGCGGCCGGCGCTCTGGCCGAGGGCGCGGAGTCGGCATACGACGCCGCGCAGCTGATCTGGCGGGACGAGCCGCTCGGGTTCCACGAGCAGCGCTTCGCGCTGGTCGAGGCGATCTCGCACCTCGAGCGGCTCGCTGCAACCGGCCGCGCCGTCGAGCACCGGCCGGCGCGCTGGCGTCCCGCTCCGGCGGGCTGATCAGCTGTCGAAGCCCAGCCCGAGCCGGTCGAGCGCTCGCAGGTACCCGCTCCGGCGGCCGCCGTTCCGGTCGGCGCGCGCCAGCTCGCGGATCGTCATGCGGATGCCCGCGAACCGCAGCGGCTCGGGCGGGAAGGGCAGCGGCTTCGAGCGGACGAACCGCAGGCGCGTGGCCTCGGTGTCGCGCCCGTCCACCAGATCCAGCGCCACACGCGCGCCGAAGCGGCTGGCCGCAACGCCGAGCCCGGTGTAGCCGACGGCGTAGGCGACGCGGCCGCCCATGGTGCGGTCGAACATGACGCAGAACCTGCTGCAGGTGTCGATCACCCCGCCCCAGCGGTGCGTGAATCGGACGCCCTCGAGCTGCGGGAACGTCTCGAAGAACTGGCGGCTGAGCAGGTCGAAGGTCGCCGGCCGCTGCTCGAGCTCGGGGGCAACCGCATTGCCGTAGTGGTAGATCGCGTCGAAGCCGCCCCAGAGGATGCGGTCGTCGTCGGTGAGGCGGTAGTAGTGGAACTGGTTCGCCGCGTCCGCGAGCCCCCGGCGCGTGCGCCAGCCGACCGACCGCATCCGCGCCTCGCCGAGCGGCTCGGTGACGAGCACGTAGTCGTAGATCGGCGCCACGTAGCGGCGGACCGCCGGCACGAGCGGAGGAAACCCGTTGGTCGCTAGCACCACGCGCTCGGCCCGCAGTCGACCCTCCGGCGCGGAGAGCTGCACGCCGTCGGCAAGCTCGTGCATCGCCCGCACCGGCGTGCGCTCGTACACACGGACGCCGAGGTCGATGCATGCGCGCCTGAGCCCCCATGCCAGCCGGGCCGGGTCGACCAGCGCCGCCTCCGTCCGCTGGAGCAGCCCGCCGAGGTACGTCGGCGAGTCGACCTCGGCCCGCACCGCGCCGGCGTCGAGCCAGTCGGCGTCCAGCCCGTGCTCACGCATGACGGAGACGAAGTCGCGGAGCGCGCCCACCTGGTGCTCGGCCGTCGCGACGGTGAGGTAGCCGGGGCGCTCCCAGGAGCAGTCGATGCCGTGCCGCGCGATGGCGTCCTCGATGCCCGCGAGGTTCTCCCGCCCGAGGCGCTCCAGCACCCGGATCTCGTCGGGGAAGCGGTCGATTCCGTTCGCCAGCCCGTGTGTCAGCGACGCGTCAGCAAACCCGCCGTTCCTACCGGTCGCGCCCTCGGCGACGAGGTCCGCCTCGAGCAGCACGACGTCTCTGTCGGGGACCTGCTCCTTTGCCTGCAGCGCCGCCCACAGGCCGGTGAACCCGCCTCCGACGACGGCAAGCTCGCATTCGGCCGGGCCGTGCAACGCATCGGCCGGCTCGGGCGCGAGCGGCGAGTCGAGCCAGAACGGCCTCGGCTCGGCATCGCTCCAGGCGTCGCTCACCCGGCCGGCAGGATGATCTGGTATGCCTTGCGCAGCGTCTCGTGGACGGTCCACGTCGTGCGCGCGCCCTCCTCGAGGACGCCCATGTCCCCCGGGCCGATATCGAAGGGCTCGCCGCCCTCGGGTGCGATGGTGGCGCGACCTGCGATGACGACGAACATCTCATGCGCCTCCGTGTCGGTCGCGGTGCCGGGCGTCATCTGCCAGACGCCGCGCAGCACCGTCCCGTCCTCGCTCTGCCAGACCACGCGGTTGAACGCCTCGGGCTCGCCTTCCAGCACCGTCGTGGGATCGAGCGGATCCGGCTCGAGGTCGAGATCGGCGATGTGCACGGCGAATGTTCCGCGGCTGCGCATGGCGCGAGATGCTAGCCGCGCGCGGGCGCCGTGATCATCGGTGCCCGCGCGCGACGCCTCCTCAGATCAGCGACCGAGCAGGCTCGACAGCAGCCCGGACTTCTGCTCGACCGGCTCCGTCCGCGGCTCGACCGGCGAGGGCGCCTGCATACGGCAGGCGGCCTGGCCGTGCTTCTCGAAGTACCGCTGGTGGTAGTCCTCGGCCCGCCAGAACGTGCCGGCGTCGGTGATCTGGGTGACGATCGGCCGTCCCAGGTGCGTCTGCATCGCGGCCAGCGACTGCTCCGCGACGCGGCGCTGCTCGGGGGAGTGGACGAAGATCTCCGAGCGGTACTGGCTGCCGACGTCCGGCCCCTGGCGGTCCTTCTGCGTCGGGTCGTGCTCGTTCCAGAACACCGCGAGCAGCTGCTCGTAGGAGACCCGGTCCGGGTCGTACTCGACCTCGACGGCCTCGGCATGCCCCGTGCGGCCGCTGCAGACGGCGCGGTAATCCGGGCTCTCGACGGTTCCGCCCGTGTAGCCGACGGCCGTCGCCTCGACGCCGTCGATCTGCATGAACGCATACTCGACGCCCCAGAAGCAGCCTGCTGCGAAGGTGGCCTTCTCGGTCATATGGCGATCAGCTCCTCAGAGAGTGGTGTCGGAAGCTTAAACGCGCCGCGCCCGTCCGCCGTTCCCGCAGTCAGGCGCGTCTCCAATCCGGCACTCATCCCGCGTGGCCGCCGACCGCCTCCGCCTGCTCGACCAGCTCGGCGATGTCCGGCACCTCCCCGTCCGCGTAGCGCCGGGCGAAGCGGATCGTGCCGCCCGCGTCGGCGGTGAAGGCGGAGCGCACCGGCGTGTCCTCGAGGCCGTCGAGCGTCTGGCCCACGCCGAACGCGCGCACCGCCTCGGCGTTCCAGTCCGAGAGCAGCGGAAACGTGAGCCCGAGGCGCCGCGCCCACTCGAGGTGGGAGTACGGGCTGTCGCGCGACACCCCGACGATCGCCACTCCAAGCTCCCGGAACCGCGCGCTCCTGTCACGCAGGAGCCGGAGCTCCGTGCGTCAGGTGCCGGTCCAGTCGTAGAGGTAGAAGACGACCAGCACGGCGCCCAGGGTGGCGAGCGAGACGGGCTCGGCATCGACGCCGAAGAGGGTCAGGTCGGGCAGGCGGTCTCCCGGAGCGAGCACCCGGCGAGGGTAGCAAGATGCTCGAATCGATCATCTAGGATGCGACGCATGTGCAGAAACATCCGACCACTCCACAACTACGAGCCGCCGACCACCGAGCATGAGGTGCACGAGGCAGCCCTGCAGTACGTCCGCAAGGTGAGCGGCATGACGAAGCCGTCGCGCGCCAACGAGGACGCGTTCGCGCGTGCCGTCGAGGCGGTCGCCACCGCGACCTCCGACCTGCTCGGCGAGCTCGTCACCGTCGCACCGCCGCGTGACCGCGCCGCCGAGATCGAGCGCGCACGCGAGCGAGCCGCCAAGCGGTTCGCCCACTCGGCCTAGAGCAGCTCCCCCAACCGCTCGACCGAGCGCTGGGTGATCGGATCGGCGACGATGATCGCCTCGTCGGCGCCTGCGGCTGCGAGCCCCTCGATGTGCTCCTGGAGCCGCTCCGGCGGAATCGCGGGCACGCCGGGCACCGGAGCACGCTCGCCGGCCGCGTCGAGCGCCACCAGCACGCACGCGCTGCGCTGAACGGCGGCGGGGTCCCGTCCGGCGAGCCGGGCGGCCTCGCTGATGCTCGCGTTCAGCGCCGTGAAGCCCTCGACGCTGTTGCCGTAATCGTCGTACCACGTGTTCCAGGCGTCCGCGTGTGGGAGCGCGATGCCGAGCATCCGGGGGCCGTTCGACCCGATCATGATCGGCACCCGCCGCCCGGGGGACGGCAGCAGCACGACGTCGTCGGCGTCGTGGAACCGGCCGCGTGCGTCGACGCGCTCGCCGGCCAGCATGCCGCGGATGATAGAGAACGCCTCCTCGAACCGCGACACGCGCCGGTCGTACGGCAGGCCGAACGCGGCGAACTCGGCGCGATTCCACCCGGCGCCGAGCCCGAGCACGAAGCGCCCGCCGCTGACCTCGTCGATCGTGGCGGCCATCTTGGCGATCAACCCCGGCGGGTGGAACGCCGTGCACGCGACGAGCGGGCCGAGCGTGACCCGCTCGGTGGCCGACGCCAGGGCAGCGAGCATCGTCCACGCCTCCCACGGGCCCCGTTCCGGCCGGTCGTCAGCGCGGTACAGCAGGTGATCGCCGAGCCAGACCGAGTCGAAGCCGGCGTCCTCGGCCGTGCGCGCGATGGCGACATATTCGGGCCAGCGAACGTCTCGCTCGACCTCCGGCAGCTGGATCCCGACGCGCACCGCGGCACTCTAGAGGACGCCCGGTGGGCGGAGCGGCACGAGCCCACCGAGCATGAGATAGTCATTGCATGATCGACCTGCCCGCGCTCGCCGAACGGATCCACGGGATCCTCGTCCGAGCGGACATCGGGTTCACTCCCTCCCCGGACGGCCTCGAGTTCTTCGTGCCGATTCGGGACGGCACCGCCGCCGTCATGGTTCGCCCGGGTGAGTTCGGCGACGAGCCGCTGGTGATCTTCCAGTCGCCGGTGCTGCAGGGCGTGCCGTTCGACGAGGCGGGGGCGCGGGCGCTGGCGGCCGTCAACCTGCGCAATTGCGCCCTCGTGATCGGCCGGCTGGCCTACTTCGAGGCGGACGGCGTGATCGCGCTCGAGTACGCGATCCTCGCCCGCAGCCTCCAGGCCCAGGAGTTCATCCGCGCGCTGCAGATCGTGGCTGCGTACGCGGACACGCTGGACGACGACCTGCTGCTGGAGCTCGGTGTGGGCGCGCGCGCCCGGGACGTCTGGGGCGCTCCCCAGCCGGGCGACGCCGGCGCGGCCTAGAGACGGCTCGCACGCAGTCCGGCCTGGCCGGCGGCCGGGTCCGAGCTGATCAGCTCCCTGCGGCCGGGACGCCGCCTGCTCGTCGTCGCGCCGGCACGCATCACGAGCCGTCGCACCCGCTCCGCCGCGAGCGCTGCAGAGTCGACGACTACGATGGACTCTCCCGCCGCGCGCTTGACCTGCACGGCCACCGCGCTCGCATGCGGGCATCCCAGCGCGATCGCATCAACGCCCGCCGCGGCGAGCCGGGCGATCTCGTCGCCGAGCGTGACGGCGGCACCGCCCTGCTCGACCGCCGAGCGAAGGCCCGGAACCGCGGACCAGGTGACCATCGAGCCTCCTCGCTCTCGCTTGAGCGCCCGGGCCAGCTGCGCGCCGCGGAGGCAGCCCTCGCCGGTCATCAGCGCCACCCGGCCGGACCGCGAGCGAGCGGCGGCCTGCGGGACGATGCCGTCGAGCGTCACCACGGGCAGGGGCGCAACGCGCTCGCGGAGCACACCGGCCGCGTCAGCCGCCGCCTGCGGGCTGGCCAGCACGAGCAGCTTCGGAGCCCGGTCCGAGATCAGGCCGGCGGCGAGGCGGGTGACGCGGTCGACGACGGCCGCCGGCTTGCGCCGCGCGTAGGGCGCGTAGGCATGGTCCGCGAGAAGCACCACGTCCTCCTTGGGGAGCACGCGGGCGATCGCCTCACACACGGCGAGGCCACCGAAGCCCGAGGCGAGCACCGCAATCGGGGCGTCAGCGTCCACGGACGCCGGCTACGCCCGCGGCCGCGACTTCTCGGGGTCGTAGAGCGGGTACTGGTCGACGACCGCGGGCACCAGCCGGCCGTCCGGCAGCGTGACCTGCACCTGCGTTCCGGGGGCGGTCAGGCCGGTCTCGATCGATGCCAGCGCGATCAGCCTGTCAAGCGTGGGCGACCGCCCGGCGCTGGGCGACGTCAGCTTCCCCACCTGCCGGCCGTTCTCGAGCACCGGGGTGTTGTAGTCGGGCGCATCGTCGCCCCCGATGACGAGCGTGACCATGCGGTGCGTGATCCCGGCGTCCAGCTCCGCCTGGAGCGCTGCCTTGCCGTGGAAGTCGCCGCCCTCGAGCTTGACCATGCGGTCGAGGTTCATGTGAAACGGCGACGTGACGCCCGGGAAGTAGTCGTAGCCGAGGAAGATCAGGCCGGCCTCGATCCGCAGGCTCTCGACCGCGGCAAGGCCGTAGGGCCGGATGCCCATCGAGGCGCCCTGGTCGAGCAGCCCCTGCCAGACGCGCTCGGCGTCGGCAGGCGAGCAGTAGATCTCGTATCCGAGCTCGCCCGAGTAGCCGGTGCGCGCGACCTGGCACTGCACGCCGCACACCGACACCGGCTGCGGGAAGAACCGGAAGTAGCGCAGGCCCTCGATGTCGGCGTCGGACACGGCCGACAGCAGCTCGCGCGACCGCGGCCCCTGCAGCTGCAGATGCGGCATCTCGAGCGTGTGGTCGGTGATCTCGACGCCGAAGTCCTTCGTGATCCGCCGGAAGTGGTCGCCGTCGGTGTCGAGCGCGGTGACCACCAACACCCGGTCGTCGTCCTCGCCGCGGAACACGACGCCGTCACCGAGCATCCTGCCGTTGGCATCCACGAACGGCGCGTAGCGCGCCTGCCCGACCTGGAGCCCGGCCATGTCCGCCGTGAAGCAGTAGTCGACCGCCTCGATCGCGCGGGCCCCGGTGAAGAACCACTTGCGCAGCGGCGATTCGTCCCAGATCCCGACGGCCTCACGCACGGTGTGGTGCTCGGCGACCGGGTCGCCGAAATCGGAGATCCAATCCCAGCCCTCCCATTCGGCGAAGGTGCCCCCCATGCGGCGCTGGATGGCGTCGAACGCCGTGCGCAGCAGACCGTCCGGGAAGACGCCGGACGGAGCCGGCAGCTCCACCTGCAGACCGGCGGCCGCTGCGGAGTCAAAAGGGGCGGACTCGCCCTCCTGCACCGGCATCGGCACCTCGACCGGCATGATCGTGGTCGGCGTTGCCCGTCGGGTCAACTCCTGGTGGCCGGGCGGCAGCACCTGCGTGACGCCGAGCAGCGCCCGCGCCGCGGCCGGGTTGGGCAGCGTCCGGTAGCTCTCGACAGGCACCTTGTCCTCGCGGTCGAGGTTGCGCCGCAGGCGGCGCAGCCGCGCCTGGTAGCCCGCGTCCAGCCCGGGCGTCGAGAAGATCGCCTGCTCGACGTAGCTCTCGACGATCTTGTTGCCGACCAGGGATACGTCCGCATCGCGAGCCACGCCGGTGCGCGGCGAGTACGTGACGACCGTCTTGACGTGCGCCAGGTAGGCGTTCCACGTGGAGAGGACGACCTCTCCCCGGCAGCGTGCGCCCGTCTCCGGGACGGCGAGCAGGTTGACCTTGCGGTCGTTGATCGCCTCGAGCAGCGCCTCCGTGGTGGGGTTGAGGATCGTGACCCACTTGTGGAGAGGCCAGATGTCGAGCTGGTTGAAGTCGCCGGCCTCGCAGCCGACCCCGAACAGGTAGGTGTCGCAGTAGCGGAAGAAGTTCCCGGTGCCGAGGGTCTTCCGCATGTGGTCGTAGAAGAGCGTGATCGTGGCGCAGATCAGGTTTGAGCAGCCGACTGGATCCATCGGCTGGGCGACGACGACCCCGAGCCGGTCGCCCGGCTGGTAGCCGCCGGGCCACAGGTCGGGAAGCGGGTGCGCCTTGCCGTCCCGCTCGACCGAGAAGTCGCTGCTGTCGAGGGCGTAGGAAGAGTGCATGCGACGATCCTAACCGCCCGGTCAAGCGGTTGCGGGCGTGTCCGGCCGGCGGTCGCCGCGCCGCCCGCCGTCGCACGCCGCCGGAGAACGTGTCAGCCGAGGCCGCCGGTACAGTGCCCCGGCAGTGACGGATCCTCGCGAACCGCCCGCTGCCGGCGCGCCTCCGAAGAGCTCCGACGTCGTCGTCGAGGGCGTCGAGGATCCGCGCTTCCCGCTGCTCGCCGCAGAGTGGCCCGAGTACGGGCTGCGCATCGACCCGTCGAGCGGTCGCACGCCGCCTTCGGCGCCGCCGGAACAGCCGCCGCCGGCCGTCGTCCAGGCGCCGGCCCGCGCGCCCGACGCCTCCGCCCGCCGCCGGGCCGCGCGCGCTGTCACGTTCGGCGCGATCCTGCCCATGCTCGTGGTTGCGGCGATCGGCGGCACGCTGCTCTACCGCTCGACCACCGGGGGCGCGAGCTCGCCTCATCGGATGCGCCATACCAGTGCCCCACCGCCAGCCTTCACCGTGTCGACCACGGTGACGGCGCACGCAGCCGCGCCGTCCGGCATTGCCGTCGCGGGAGCCGGCAACGGCGGGCTCTGGTATCAGGCGGCCGGCGGCGCGCTGACGCGGCTGGCGTCCACGGACGGCCACGTGAGCTACCGCTTCTCGACGGGAAGCCCCGCCCTGGGGCTGGCCGTCTCGGGCGACAGCCTGCTGACGGTCACCAACACCCCGGCCGGCGGCGCTCTGGTCGCCCACGCCCGCGGCTCGGGCGCCGTGACGAGCCGGGCTCCGCTCCCCGGCACGCCGGTGTGCGGATTCGCCGCCGCTGCGGGCTGCGATCCCGCTGTGGCCAACGGAGCTGCCTGGGTGGCCCTCGACGAGGGCGTCGCGCGGGTCGAAGCGGGCCGGGCGACGCTGATCCCCGTTCCGGGAGTCCGCGCGGTCACGTCGGGTGGCAGGCGGATCTGGGCGATCACGGCAACCGAGCTCTACCGCCTCGATCCCTCCGGCGGCCGCGTACTCGGACGAAGCTCGCTGCGCGGCCTGGCCCCGGTGGCCATGGCGGCCGGCGCGGGGGCCGTCTGGGTGGCCGGCACCCGGGACGGGCGGTCGGTCGTCCTGCGCTTCGACGGCCCCGCAGGCCGAAAGCCGCTCACCATCTCCATGCCGTCCGCCGTGCGAGCGATCGTGGCGACCGAGCACGCGGTGTGGGCGGCGCTCGAGGGCGGAGGCGTTCGCGAGCTCGACCCGTCGCGGAACCGCCTGGCCGGGACCGCCGTCGGGCTGCCCGACGCCGATGCTCTCCTAGTCGCCCGGCCGGGTCAGCTGTGGGCCGTGCGCCTGCGCGACGGCCGTGCCGCGTTCACGCGGATCGACCTGACGCCCACGCGGTAGCGCGACACCCTTTCCGGCGGGCGCGTGCTCGCGTAGACTCTCCGCCCCCAGCCCCGACGAAGGAGCACGCGTGGCCACAGCAGAGAAGCCGTTCATCCGCCAGGACGGCAAGGACAAGGTGACCGGCCTTGGCCGGTACACCGCCGACCTGACCATGACCGGCATGCTGCACGCGAAGTTCCGCTACGCCGACCACCCACACGCGCGGATCCTGCGCATCGACACCTCGAAGGCGAAGGCGCTCTCCGGCGTGTTCGCCGTCGTCACGCACGAGGACGTCCCCGATGTCCGCTACGGCGCATTCGTTCAGGACCGCAGGCTGTTCGCGAAGTCGACCGTGCGCTACGAGGGCGAGCTGGTGGCCGCGGTGGCGGCGATGACGCCGGAGATCGCGCAGCGGGCCGTCGAGCTGATCGAGGTCGACTACGAGCCGCTGCCCGTGATCAGGGATGTGGAGGCGGCGCTCGAGCCCGGATCCCCTCTGGTGCACGAGCAGTGGGCGGACTACGGCGCGTCCGAGGACGTCGTCCGCGAAGGCAACGATTGCTCGCGTTCCACGATCGTCAAGGGGGACGCGGACAAGGGGATGGCCGAAGCGGACATCGTCGTCAAGGAGCGGTACGTCGCGGACATGTCGCACGCCGTGCCGATCGAGCCGCACGCGATCGTCGCGCAGTGGCAGGGCGACAAGGTCACCATCTGGTCGTCGACGCAGGTTCCCTACATGGCGCGGATCGGCGTGGCGACGACGCTCGAGATCCCCGAGGCGCACGTCCGGATCGTCGTGCCGCACCTCGGCGGCGGCTTCGGCGGCAAGTGCGAGTTCCACTACGAGGCCCAGGTGGCCGCGCTCGCGCGCGCAGCGCGCCGGCCGGTGCGCCTGATCTTCTCGCGCCGGGAGGAGTTCGTGGCCCCCGACCACCGGCGCGAAGGCCAGGTGCTGGAGCTGGAGACGGGCGTCCGGAAGGACGGCACCATCGTCTCGCGGCGAGGCCGCGTGATCCTCGACAACGGCGCGTACGGCGCCGACGCGCCCTTCTTCCCGCAGCTCGCCGCGATGATGGCCGTCGGCCCCTACAGGGTCGAGAACGTGTTCATCGACGCGAGCCTCGCGTACACCAACACCACGCCGTCGGGATCCGTGCGGGCCCCCACCGCGCCGCAGGCCTGCTGGGCGGTCGAGCAGCACATGGACGCCGTGGCCGAGCGGCTGGGGATGGATCCGGTGGAGTTCCGGCGGATGAACATCGTCCGCAACGGGGACGAGGGCCCCACCCGCCAGGTGTTCGAGGACATCGGCGCAGCCGACACGCTCGAGCGCGCGGTCGAGCTGATCGGCTACGGCAGGGAGTTGCCGGAGGACGAGGCGATCGGCGTCGCCGTCGGCTGGTGGCCGTCCTTCGGGCTGGCCTCCGGCGCGCATCTCAAGATCAACGGCGACGGCTCGGGCACGATCATCACGGGCGCCCAGGAGTGCGGCACGGGCGCGGTGATGGCGCTGCCGCTGCTGGCGGCCGAGATCCTCGGAATGCAGCCCGAAGACTTCTCCATCCTCTACCAGGACACGGACGCGGCTCCGTTCGACAGCGGCGCGTCGGGCTCGCAGACCACGTTCAACAACGGCCGGGCGGTGCAGCGAGCCGCGCTGGACGTGCGCGAGCAGCTGCTCGACCTGGCGGCGGAGCACCTGGAGGCGAACCGGGACGACCTCGAGCTGAAGGACGGCGCGGTGTCCGTCAAGGGCTCGCCGACGACGAGCGTGAGCATCCCCGAGCTGGCGGAAACGGCACAGGGCGGCACCCTGCTGCTCGGCCGTGGCGCCGACGACGTGCCGGCCATGCCGGAGTGCGACGCGTCCGGGTGCACGGGCCGGCTGGGCATGGAGTCCTTCCTGGCACCGACCTTCATCACGCACGCGGTGCGGTGCAAGGTCGACCGCGAGACGGGTGTCGTGCGTGTGCTCGAGGTGGCCGCCGTGCACGAGTCCGGGCGCGTGCTGAACCCGATCGGCGCCAACGGTCAGGTCGAGGGCGGGGTCGTCATGGGCATCGGCATGGCGCTGCTCGAGGGCTCGCTGGTGGGCGACGACGGGCGCCAGAAGAACCCCCACCTGCTGGACTACAAGCTGCAGACGGCGAGCGACTCGCCGCCCATCCACATCGAGTGGATCGACTCGCCGACGAAGCCGGGGGCGGGCGGTCCCAACGGTTCGAAGGGGATCGGCGAGCCACCGTGCGTCCCCACGCCCGGCGCCGTCGGCAACGCGATCGCCAGGGTGACCGGCAAGCGCGTGCACGAGCTGCCGATGACGCCCACCCGTGTGTGGGAGGCGGCGCAGCGATGACCGCAACCTCGTACACGGCCGCAGGCACGCTCGACCAGGCGCTCGAGGCGCTGGCCGCCGGGGCGCGCCCGATTGCGGGCGGCACCGACCTGGTGGTCGGGGCGCGCAGCGGAAAGGCGCCCCTGCCAGAGTCGATCGTCGCAATCCACCGGCTGGCCTCTGACCTTCGGCACATCGGCGAGCGGGACGGCGCACTGGTGCTCGGCGCGCTGGCGACCCACGCGGACATCGTGGCCTCGGACAGCGTCTGCGACCGCTACACCGCGCTCGCGGACGCCTCCGCCATCGTCGGCAGCCACGCCACGCGCAGCACCGGCACGATCGGCGGCAACGTGATGAACGCATCGCCCGCGATGGAAACGGGCGGGCCGCTGATCTGCTTCGACGCGGTCGCGACGCTGCGGACGGCGAGCGGACGGCGGGAGATCGCAGTGGCGGAGCTCTTCACCGGGCCCGGTCGCACGACCGCCGGCGCGGACGAGCTGTTGACGGCGATCTCGCTGCCGGCGCCGCCCGCCGGCACGGGCAGCTGCTATGCGCGGCTCGAATACCGGCGTCAGATGGAGATCGCGATCGTCGGCGCCACGGCGGTCGTCACGCTGGACGGCGGCACGGTGACCGACGCGCGGATCGCGATCACCGCGCTTGCCCCGACGATCCATCGCGTCCCCGAGGCGGAGGCCGCGCTCACTGGGAGCGACGGCGGAACGGCGGCGGTCTCGGCCGCCGCCACGGCGGCAGCCGACGCATCGCGGCCGATCTCGGACGTCCGCGGATCGGCCGAGTACCGGCGCGCGATGGCGGCGGTCATCGCCCGACGCGCAATCGCGACGGCCCTGGCCCGCGCACGCGGCGAGGCGTTCCCGATCCCAGCCAGCCCCGCGCTGCATGGTGCGGCGAACGGAGGAGCAGCATGAGGTACGAGGCGACCCTGCACGTGAACGGCGCCGCCTATCCGGTGGAGATCGAGCCCGGCCGCAGCCTGCTCTCGGTGATCCGCACGGAGGTCGGCCTGACCGGGGCCAAGGAAGGCTGCGACGACTCGGAGTGCGGCGCCTGCATGGTGCTGCTCGACGGCGAGCCGGTGAACGCATGCTCGTACCTGGCGCTGCAGGCCGACGGCCGCGAGATCACGACGATCGAGGGGCTGACCGGCGAGGACGGCGGGATGCATCCGCTGCAGGAGGCGTTCCTGGACCAGGGCGGCGTGCAGTGCGGGTTCTGCACCCCCGGCATGCTGATCTCGGCCAAGGCGCTGCTCGACCGCACGCCCGACCCGAGCGAGGAGGAGATCCGCCTCGCGCTCTCGGGGAACCTCTGCCGGTGCACCGGCTACTCGGGGATCGTGCGGGCGGTTCAGGCCGCCGCGGCGCGCTGAGCCGCGTCAGGTGCGGCGGCCCCGCGCCGCCACCGCCCAGACCGCCTCGACCTCGCCACGGCGGGCGGCGACCAGCTCGTCGCTGAGGTTGACGGTCGTGCAGACATGCGCCGGTGTGAAGGCGATCCGCTCGCCCACGCGCACCGGCCGCGCGGTGCTGCCGACGCCGTGCTCCTCGGTGAGCGCGTCGATCACGACCGCACCGTCGATGCTGCGCGCGACCATCCGGCCCCGGTCGCCGGCGAGCACTGCATCGCCGGAGAAGGTCTTCGATCCTGCGTCCACGGTGACCCGGCCCGGCCTGTTCACGCTGACAACCGTCGCCCATATGGACAATGCGCAGTCCTGTAGCTCCGCCGCTCCAAGCCCGACCTGCATCAGGTCGTTGAACACGTACGTTCCCGCGCGCACCTCCGTGACACCGGCCGCCTTCGCCGCGGCCCGGCCGGTCGGCGTGCTGCCCACAGCCACGTCCGCCAGGCCCAGCGCCGCCGCCGTCGCCACCGCCAGCCGCGCCTCCTCGCGGCCGGCAGCCGCGGGTTCCGGCGCACTGTCGAACGCGACGCCGCGGTAGGTCGTCACGCCGTGCAGCCGCAGGCCGGGGAGGCGCTCGACCAGATCCGCCAGCCGGCGCACCTCCTCGCGGTCGGCCACCGGAACCCCGCAGCGTCCGAGCCCCGTGTCGAGGTCGACGTGGACGTCGATCTGCACGCCCTCGGCGCTCGCGGCCCGCGAGATGCCCTCGGCGGCCTCGCCGTTCTCGACGTTGACGCCGATGCGCGCGCCGGACGCCAGCCGCGCCAGCCTGCGCCACGCGCCCTCGCCGAACACCGGGTAGGCGACGACCACGTCGGCGAAGCCCGCTGCGACGTACACCTCCGCCTCAGCCACCTTCGCGGCCGTGATGCCGCACGCCCCGGCGCCGAGCTGCATCCGTGCCAGCTCCAGCGTCTTGTGCGTCTTCACGTGCGGCCGAAACCGGGCGCCGCCCACGGTCGCGTCGCGCTGCCAGGCGCTCAGGTTCCGCTCGAGCGCGTCGAGGTCGACGACGAGGCACGGGGTGGGCAGCTCGTCGACGGTCATGCCCCACCCTACCGGCCTTCGTAAAGCCGCGGTTGCCAGGAGCCGATAGGTCGGCAAACGATGATCCGTCGTTCAGTAGTCCTCATTCTGGTTGGTGGCCTCGTGGCCGCGGCGTCCGCCGCCGGCTACGCGCTGGGCAACGACGGCTCGCCCGCCGAGCGCGCGGCCCTGGCGCAGAAGGTCGCGCATCGCCTGCGCGCGCACGACGCCGCCGGCGCGAAGACGGCGCTCCGCGACGCTGTGGCGGCGGGACTGATCGAGGAAGCGCAGCTTCGCTCGCGCGGCGGGACGGTGACCGAGTTCGGCAGCGTGGACGGGACGACGACGACGTCGCCGCTGCCGCGTGACGGCACGCTGCTGATCGCAGCGCGGCCCCGGCTGGCCGGCATCTCCCATCTGGAGTCAGTCATCGCAGGCCTGATGCTCGCGATCGGCGCGGCGCTGTTCATGGCCTGGGCGGCGCTGCGCCTGCTTCCGCACGCCTTGCGCCCCGACCTGATCCCGCGGCGCGCTGCTCGCCCGGCGACGCCCGGGCTCGACGCCGAGTATCTCGCGCGGCACGACGCCCTCACGGCGCTGCCGAACCGGCTGCTCCTCCAGGAGGAGGCGCAGCGGCGGATCATGCGCCTGAACGGGGGCTCGCTGGCGCTGATCCTGATGGACCTGAACGAGTTCAAGGAGGTCAACGACACGCTCGGCCATTTCGCCGGCGACCAGCTGCTGCGCCAGGTGGGCGACCGGCTCGGGCGCTTCGCGCGCGAGCGGGGCACGCTGGTGGCGCGGCTGGGCGGCGACGAGTTCGCCGTGCTTCGGAAGTGCGACGACATGGCCTCGGTGGAGGAGCTGGCGGGCCGGATCTCCGACGCCGTTCGCCGGCCGTTCCTGATCGCCGGCATGACGCTCGAGATCGAGGTGTCACTGGGGATCGCGCTCGCTCCCATGCATGCACCGGACTATGACGGACTGCTCCAGCGCGCCGACGGCGCGATGTACGCCGCGAAACGGGCGAACACCATCGTCGCGGTGCACACGACCGAGCACGAGGCGGCCCACCGGCAGAAGCTCGCGCTGGCGTCCGACCTCCGGCGAGCGATCGAGGAGGGGCAGCTGACCCTGCACTACCAGCCCAAGGCGGTCCTGGCGACGGGAGACGTTGCCGGCGTCGAGGCGCTCGTCCGGTGGAACCATCCAGATCGCGGCATGATCCCGCCCGATCAGTTCATCTCGCTCGCCGAGCGCAGCGGGCTGATCCGGCAGCTGACCGTCTGGGTGCTCCGCACGGCGCTCGACCAGGTGTCCGGCTGGGCCGAGACCGGCCTGACCGTGCCGGTCTCGATCAACCTCTCGACCCGCGACCTGATCGACGTCCGGCTGCCGGAGGAGATCGGCGAAGAGCTCGCCCGGACGGGCGTCCCAGCGGAGCTGCTCGAGCTCGAGATCACCGAAAGCGTCCTCATGGCCGACCCCGCGCGGGCCCGGTCGATCCTGACGCGCATCGGCGAGCTGGGCGCGACCACCACCATCGACGACTTCGGCGCCGGCTACTCGAGCCTCGCGTATCTCAAGAACCTTCCCGTGCACGCGCTGAAGATCGACCGGGCGTTCGTGCTCGGCATGACAGAGAACCGGCACGACGCGACGATCGTCCAGGCAGTCGTCGACCTCGCGCACAACCTCGGCCTGCGGGTGGTTGCCGAGGGCGCCGAGAACATGGCCGTCTGGGAACGTCTGCGCGAGGCCGGCTGCGACGAGGCCCAGGGGTATCTCCTGTCGCAGCCGCTGCCGCCCGATCAGGCAACGGCCTGGTTGCTGCGACGCCGCGTCGCGCGTGCTGCCTGACCCGCCGGTATGCTCCCTCCGTGCTGTTCGACCGCCTGGCAGAGCTGCCCATCGAGGTCGACGGATACCGCCTCGAGCAGGCCCGGCACGACGTGGCCACGGGCTTCGTGCGGGTTACCACCACGGTCGTGATGGACGGCGCCGGCCACCAGGGCGCCGGCGAGGACGTCACGTACACCGCGGACGACCACGACCGGTTCCCGGCCGACCTTCCGCTGGCCGGTCGCCGCACGCTTGCGGCGCAATCGGCACTGCTGGAGGGCCGTGAGCTCTTCGCCGCCCCGCCTCAGCAGGGCGCGGCGCACGACTACCGGCGGTGGGCGTTCGAGAGCGCCGCGCTCGACCTCGCCCTGCGCCAGGCCGGCCTGTCGTTCGCCGGAGCGGTCGGGCGCGAGCCGCGGCCGGTGAGGTTCGTCCTTTCGACGCGGGCGCAGATCGAAGAGTGGCTCGACCTCGATCCGTCGCTCGAGTTCAAGCTCGACCCCGAGCCGTCGTGGGACGAGCAGTTGATCGACCGGCTGGCGGCCTCCGAGCGCGTGCGCGTCCTCGACTTCAAGGCCTACTACACCGGCACGCCCGTCGACGTCGAGCCCGATCCCGACCAGTACCGGCTCCTGTCCGAGCGGTTTCCCGACGCCGTGATCGAGGACGCGGCCCTCACCGGCGAGTGCCGCGCCGCGCTCGCCGGAGCGCTCGACCGCCTCAGCTTCGACGCGCCGATCCACTCGCTCGCCGACATCGACGCGCTCGACGTCTCGCCGCGGTGGATGAACATCAAGCCGTCCCGGTTCGGCACCGTGGAGCGCCTGCTCGAGGCGATCGAGGCCTGCGAGCAGCGCGGCATCCGCATGTACGGCGGCGGGCAGTTCGAGCTTGGCCGCGGCCGCAGACAGATCCAGGCGCTCGCGAGCACGTTCTACGCGGACGGCCCGAACGACGTCGCTCCGGCCGAGTACAACCTCGGAGGCCCTCGGCCGGGTCTGCCGGCGAGCCCGCTGCCGGCATTCGGCGCCGTCGGCTTCGGCTAGCTACCCGGCGCGTTTCCGCGCAACGTAGACGACGTCGTCCGCCCCACGCGCGACCGGTATCGAGACGGCGGCGACCGGGCCGACCGCGGCCCCGAGACGATGCTCGAACGCCGGATCCGCTGTCGCCGCCCAGACGGCCAGGCGGCCTCCGGCACGCAGCAGCGCCGCCATCGCCGCCAGCCCCTCGCTGCCGTAGAGCGCAGCGTTCGCGTCATGGACGAGCCAGCCGGGGCCGTTGTCGACGTCGAGGCAGACGGCGTCGAACGGCGCCTCCCCGCGGGTGACGACGTCGCGCAGATCCGCGACGACGAGCCGCACGCGCGGGTCGTCCAGGCCGCGCCCGGCGATGCCGCTCAGCGGCCCGCGCGCCCACTCGACGATCACCGGCTCCAGCTCGACGACGACCACCTCGGACACCTCATGACGGAGCGCCTCGTCGAGCGACACGCCGACCCCGAGGCCGGCAAGCAGGATGCGCGCGCCATGCAGCCCGGCGACCGCCTCGCGCACGAGCGCGCGCTCGGAGCGGCCGTCCCGCGTGTCCATCAGGAACGTGCCGTTCGCGATCACCTCGAAGTGCTCCCCCGCCCGGCGCAGCACGAGCTCGCCACGCTCGGTCTCCCTGCGGTCGAGGATGACGGGACGGTCAGCGTCGGTCACGGTGCGGTCGGCCCTGTTGTAACGACTTTGCAAATACTGCAGGCTGGCGTAGAAGATCCCGCGGCGATCGGCGATAACGAGAGTACGGCCGGCGAGGCTGGGGCCGTACACACGAAGGGGTCTGAACCATGACAACGGCAATCGCACTCGATCCTGCTGCCGAGCTCGAGCAGTCGCTGGAGCATCTGGACGGGATCGAGCCCAGCATCACGCTGAACGACGACATGGCACTGGTCTCCTACCGGCGCGGCGGGCACCTGCGCACGGAGATCTGGCTGCGCGGCGAGCACGGCTGGCAGAAGCGCGGGGTACACGCAGGCTGAGCGGGGGGTGCGGCCGACGGTGGCCTCGTGGGGGCGAGGCCACCGTGTCGCACCGCTCATCGGCGCTTCGGCGGCAGGCCGCGGGCGTAGGCGACGCCACGGCGCGCCCACGCCTCCAGCTCCTGCTCACCCGCAACATCGGCGGCGGCCAGGCGGAGCCACCCCGCCATCGGACGCCCGCGCATCTCCATCGGCTCGGCGGCGGTGGCTGCGACCAGCTCGTCGGACTCGGCCGGGTCGACACGTACCAGCACGCCGCCCTGGCCGCTCGCGGCGACCGCCATGTTGCCGTTGACCAGGAACGCGAGCCCGCCGAAGATCCGCTGCTCGGACACGCCCTCCTCGCCCGCGACCAGCCGGCGAAGGCGTTCCGCGATCGTCTCGTCGTACGGCACCGCGCCGATGCTAGTCAATCGCCGGCCGGCTCGGCCGTCACGGGCCGCAGGCCGATCGACCGCACGCTCCGCGCGAGCACGACCAGAGAGGGCAGGCAGAGGAACGCCGCCAGGGCGAACGCCGTGGCGGGGGACGTGGCCTCGGCCACTGCGCCCATCAGCAGCGGCGCCACCGCGAACCCGGCGGCCCAGACGACGCCCATCAGCCCCATGACGGTGACGTGCGAGACGCGAGCTGCGTCCGCTCCGAGCGATGACAGGGGAAACATCGACGCGCCGATCACCGCGAACATCGGCCCGGCTGTGACGAGCAGGGCAAGCTGCACGGCGTTCGGGGGATCGAACGACAGCAGCACCGGATTGAGCAGCACGCCGAACGCAGCGACGAGCCCCACCTTGGCGGGGCCGATGCGGTCCACCAGCCGGCCCGCAGGGGGCCCGATTGCCGCTCCGAGCACGGCGCCCAGGGCGAACGCGAGGGCGATCGCCTCCACCGAGGTGCCACGGTGGCCGAGGCGAAGGGGGACGAGCAGGTCGACCGCGCCGAACGCCGTCAGGTCGATGACGCTCATCGCCAGCGCCGCGATGGTGGCCGGCTGACCGGCGCCGGCGCGGAGGGCCCTGAACAGCCGCGAATCGCTTCCCACCCGGCGGCCCGCCGGTGCCAGCGCGGTCAGGACGACGCCAAGCCCGCTGACGGCCGCGACCAGGCCGAAGGCGGTCTCGGAGCCGGCCGTCGCCGCCAGGGCGCCGATGCCAGGGCCGGCGACCGAGCCGGCCGAGAGCAGGCCCATCACAATGCCGGACTCGCGGCCACGCCGGCCGGGCGGAGCGTTGTCGGTGACCCAGGACATCGACGCCGTCCAGATCGAGCCGCTGGCGAAGCCCTGGACGAAACGTGCGAGCACGAGCACTGCCGCGTTCGGGCTCCACGCGAAGATGACGGTGGCGACCGTCATGAGGAGGGCCGACCACAGCGAGATCCGGCGCGCACCCACACGCGGCACGAGCACGATGCAGGCCAGCGAGACGAAGGGCACGGACGCCGGATAGGCGGCGAGCACGACGCCCGTCTGGAAGGTGTCGAGGTTGAACTGGTCGGCGTACCGCGGCAGCAGGGGCAGCACGGCGAGGTAGAGCGATGCGTCGACGAACATGGACACGCCCACGGCGAGCGTGATCCGGCGATACGGGGGCACGATGCTCCTTGCCTGCCGTTGTCGTCGGCGCGGGCCGACGCCTGGTCGCACACCACGCTAGCGGACGTCCGCCGAGCCGCGCAGCGCGAAGCCGTCCGCAGACACGCGAGCCCCGCCGGGCGCGTGCCCGGCGGGCTCGGGAAGTCCAGTTCGTGCGGCCGGCCTAGGCGACCGGACGGTCGTCGACGTAGTTCCGCTCGCGAACGACGCCGGTGCGGCGACTCGCGGCCGCCATCCAGATGACGGACATCACCAGACCGATAGCGCCGACGGCCATCAGGATCCAGCCAATGGTGTGCCAGTGCACGGTCGTGCTGCCGATCGTGGAATGAATGTTCACGGCGAATGCGAGGATCGCACCGACCGCGATGAGAACGAGAGACGTACCGATACCCATTGCGCAACACCTCCTCTCTGCCCTGGAGAGATGCCCGCCGGCAGGAACCGGTAAACTCGACTCCGCCGTCAGGCCGCGAGGGCGAGGCGGCGGAGCGGGTGGCGGCGAAGCCGGCGGCGCCCGAGGCGGGTGGTGAAGATCACCATCCGGTCGTGCCGGCTGGAGGGGTCGTAGAGCCCCTCGGCACGCGTGACCAGGCCCCGCCGTTCGAGGGCGAGGACGATGTTGCGGACGGCCGCCGGCCGCATGTCGAGCGCACCTGCGACCCGCGCGATCGTGGTCGCATGGGTGTCGCTGACGGCGCGCAGAACCGCCTCCCAGGAGGCCGGCAGCGCGTCGGTTCGGGTCATGGTTTGCATACCTGAATGATAGCCGAAAGGGCCCGATTTACAGGACTTTCACGAAGGGCCGAGGTGCTCGTGGACGCCCCCATGACACGAGCGGCCCGCCGGATGGCGGGCCGCTCGACGTGCACTCTGTGGATGTGGAGATGTCAGTCGCCGGAGGTCTCCACCTCCATTCGCGGGGCGGGCTCGACCTGGAACCGCGGAAGCCAGTGCAGCGGCTTGGGGAGGTACCAGTTCCAGTCGCCCAGCAGCTTCATGGTGGCCGGCAGCAGGACGCCCCGGATGATCGTGGCGTCGATCAGGATCGCCGACGCCAGCCCGACTCCGAACTCCTTGAGGTCGACGATGCTGAGCGTGAGGAAGATCGAGAACACGCCCACCATCACCAGCGCGGCGCTGGTCACCGTTCCCGCTGTGCTCTTGATGCCCTCGGCCACCGCGTCCTCGGTGGACATGCCGCGGTCGACCAGCTCCTTGACCCGGCTGAGGATGAAGACGTGGTAGTCCATCGACAGCCCGAACAGGATCACGAACAGGAACAGCGGCAGCCAGGGCGCGACGCCGCCGGTGGGCGTGAAGCCCAGCAGCGAGGAGCCGTGCCCGTCCTCGAAGACCGCCACCAGGACGCCGTAGGCGGCGGCGACCGAGAGGAGGTTCAGGAGTATGGCCTTGATCGGGACGACGATCGAGCGGAACGTGACCATCAGCAGGACGAACGCCAGGCTGAGCACGAACCCGAACACGATCGGCGTGTTGCGGGAGAGCATCGTGCTCTGGTCCCGGTCGATCGCGGTCTGGCCACTGACGTCGGCGCTGGCGTTCTGCACCGACCCGATCGTCTGGGGGATCAGGCGGTCACGAAGCGCTGTCAACGCCTGCTTCGAGGCCTGGTTGGTGCCGTTGCCTGCCAGAGGCATGGACAGCACCGCGACGGTATGCGTCCTGTCCGTTGTGATGTTGATCGGCTCATGGACGATGCCACTCTCGAGTGCGTCCTGGCGCAGGTTTGTGATGGCCGACTGCACGTCCGAGCTGCGGGTGTCGTCGGCCTTGATGACGACCACGGCCGGCATGTCGGTGTTGGGGAATGCCTGCTCCAGGTGCTTGAGCACGGTGATTCCGGGCAGTCCGGGAGGCAGGTCGTTGATGCCGGTGTTGTGCACCCGGAAGTGCAGCGCCGGCGAGGCGATCGCCAGGAGCACGGCCAGGGAGACAGCCGCAGCAGCGGCCGGCCGCCGGAGCACTCTCGACAGCACGGCTCCCCAGATGCGGGAATCGCGCTGCGCTCGCGTGCGCCGCCGGAACGGCACCCGGATGCGGCCCTTGTCGACGTGGTGGCCGAGCAGGGCCAGCGCCGCCGGCAGCGCCGTCAGCGAGCCGAGCATTGCAACCGCGACGACCATGATCGTCCCCACCGCGAAGGAGGTGGAGGCCTTGTCGCCGGTCAGGAACTGCCCGGCCATGGCAACCATGACCGTGAAGCCGGACACGAGGATCGCGCGGCCCGACGTGGCCGAGGCGATCCCGACCGCGGTCTGTGCGTCATGTCCATTCGCCCGCTCCTCGCGCTCCCGCTTGAGGTAGAAGAGCGAGTAGTCGACGCCGACAGCCATCCCGATCAGGGTGATCACGATGGATGCGTTCTCGTCGATCGGGAAGATCTGGCTCGGGATCGAGACGAGCCCGATGGTCGCCAGCACCGCCGAGACCGCGAGCAGCACGGGGACGCCGGCGGCCACGATCGCGCCGAAAGCCAGCACGAGGATGATCAGGGTGACGGGCAGAGACATCGTCTCGGCCTTATTCAGGTCGCTCTGCACCTTCTTGTCCAGCTGAGCGCCAGACGTGGCGTCGCCGAACTCCTCGATGCGAATCGAGGGATTGGCGCGCTGTGCGTCCTTGACAGCCGCCTGCACCGGGGCGATCCGGTCGGATGCGGTGTCGAAGTCGCCCTTGATCGTGAACTGGATCATGGCCGAGTGCCGGTCCTTCGACACCAGGCCGGTGCTCGACCCATGGCCGGGGGCCTTGAGGTTCGCCACCACGGGGATGCGAGCGAAGCCAGCGGTCGTCTGCGTGATGGCCTGACGGAAGGCGGGATCGCCGGCCGTCAGCGTGGCGCTGTGGATCAGCACCAGCTCGGAGGCGGGCTTGGGGAAGCTCGACTCGAGCGTCTTCTCTGCTCGTCCGGATTCGCCGGTGAACTGGTCGGCCTTGGTCAGCGTGTTCGCCGGCAGGAAGCTGCCGACCATCACCGCGAGCGCGACGAACACGAACCACCCGGCCAGGACGGAACGCTTGTGACGCGCGCTCCACCCGCCGAGCCGGGCCGCCAGACCTTTCGTTGTATCGATCGACGTCATGAGAACAGGAACTCCTTGGAGGCATGTGGGCCGGGACGGTCGCCCTGGCTGCGTCCATCCTGTCCGCACGGAGGCTTGCAAGCCCTGGTGCTGCCAGGCGTCTGGATCAGCAAACAGCGCCGGTGATGGTGCGGCCTGCACCACCATGGGCCGTGGGGGTCTCGGCGCATCGCCGGCGTACCATGGGCATCCGGCGGTCGACGTCACGGTCGCCTGAGAGGATGCCGTCATGACACCGAGTTCCGGCCGATATGTCGTGCTCATGCAGGTGGGCGACCACGAATGGCGCGTCCTCGGAGAGGTCGACCGACGGCCCGGCTGGCCGGCGCGGAAGTCACGCGGGCAGGCGGTGCGGGACGTTCTCGGCCGCGAGCCGGCGAAGGGCGAGGTGTTCGCCGTCCTGCCCAGCAGCGAGTGGCGGGTGGCGCGAGACGGGTGACGGAGCGGCGGTTCCGCAACTCGACATGACGCCCCGGTACGGGAAGTCGACGCGGGGACTCGAACCCCGGACACATCGCGCCCTCGAGGTCTGAGCGAAGGCCTGCTCGGGTAGCCATGCGCCGTGGACCCGCGAGAGACACGGCGCAGGGTGATGGCTGTGACGCGACGTGACATGACGATCTTCGCCATCGTCGCCGCGGTGTGTCTTGGGTTGTTCCTCGGCGGTAACCGCGACGCTTCGCTGTTCGGGCTGGTGATCGTCGCAGCCATCGTGATCGCGGGTGAGTCGTGGTTGCGCGGCAGGTTCCGCTAGCTACTCAGCCCCGTAAGATGTTGCGAGCGTGTCCATCAACATCCGGCCATTCGAAGGGCGCGACGCAGGTGCGGTCGTCGCGCTCGCGCTACGGGCCTGGGAGCCGGTGCATTGCTCGATGGGCCGGGTGCTTGGGCCGGAGATCAACGCTCAGGTCTACCCGGACTGGCGAGCATCCCAGGAACAGGACGTGCGGAAGGCATGCGCCGAACAGATCGCCTCGGTGGCTTGTGCTGAGGAGAAGATCGTCGGGTTCGTGACGGTGGCGATCTCCGGCCCTGAGCAGCCAGGGGAGATCTACATGATCGCTGTCGATCCCACGTGCCAGCGCGACGGCGTCGGTCGTTCCCTCACCGAACATGCGTTGCAGCAAGTCCGGGATGCGGGCTGCCGCGTAGCGGTCGTCGGCACGGGCGGTGATCCGGGCCACGCCCCGGCACGTGGCCTCTACGAGGCATGCGGGTTCACGGCGCTACCTCTGGTCAACTACTACCGCCTCGTCTAAGCGCTTCTGTCGGGGTCACCCGCGCATCACTCAACGTCCTGCGGTAGATCGCTTGCGAAAGGCGGTCGCTGGCGCTTAAGCGACGATGCCGTGTCCGAAACGTGTCCGCGACCAGCCTCGAACGCCCGGAATCCCTCAAGCCGACGCGGGGACTCGAACCCCGGACCCCATCATTACGAGTGATGTGCTCTACCAGCTGAGCTACGTCGGCGTCTGCCTGGCTATCGGTCAGGCCGGGCGATTCTAGCGCTCCCCGGCGGCCGGCCCGCGCCCGGCGAGCAGCTCCCGGAGGATCGGCTCAGGACCGTGGAAGGCGGTGGACGAGGCGTCGACCGCCATCGAGCCACCGTCCACCGGAAGCTCGATCCCGTTCACATAGCTCGCATCCCCGCTGGCCAGGAAGCGCACCGCGGCGGCGATCTCGGACGGCTCCGCCGCGCGGCGGAGCGGCGACTCGCGGGTGCACAGGGCGTAGGCGTGCTCCAGATCGGTGTCCCAGGCCTCGGCCACCGCGCTCATGTCCTCGTCGCCCATCGGGGTGCGCACCCACCCGGGACACACGGTGTTGGCGCGGACGCCCTGGGGCCCGTAGTCGTTTGCGATGCAGCGGGTCAGCATCACGAGCCCCGCTTTCGACGTGCAGTACGAGGCCCACCCTGGCCCCGCCTGCCAGGCGTTGGTCGACGCGACGTTGACGATGCATCCGCGCCGCGCGATCAGGTGCGGCAGCGCCTCGCGCGCGACCAGGAAGGGGCCGGTCAGGTTGATCCGCATGGTCTGATCCCACCCCTCCGGGGTGTCCTCGCCCACCGGCGCGCTATCCCCCACTCCATGGTTGCAGACCAGGACGTCGAGCCCGCCGAACGCGTCCACCACGCCGTCGACCGCCCCGCGGGCGCCGTCCGGCGTACCGACGTCGCCCGAGACGACAACACAGCGGCCCGCCGGCAGAGCCGCCGCCACCTCCTCCAGCGGGGCGCGCCTCCGCCCCGCGAGCCCGACCGCGTAGCCGTCGGCCGCGAACCGCTCCGCCACCGCGCGTCCGATCCCGGTTCCTGCGCCGGTCACCAGCGCCGTTCGCACCACATCGCTCATGCTTCCTCCGTGCGGCCACAGCCGCGTCCGACTCGACGAGCGCGCGAGGCTACAGCACCGGGTCCGCTACGACAGCGCCTGGCGCACGTAGGCGATCAGCCTGTCGATCGGCGCAGCGGCCGCCGCCGCCCGGAGCAGGAACGCCTCCACCGAGTTGATGCTGCCGCTGTGCTCGCCGTCGTCGATTGCGCGCTGAAGGCCGGCGCGCGCAGCGTCGTCGATGCGGGCCTTGCTGAACCCGTGTTTCCGCGCGAACTGATCGAGGCGGCGCTGGTCGGTGAAGGCGAGCGTCAGCTCCTCGCGCGAGACACCGAGCGTGCAGGCCGCCCCGCTGAGGGCCGATAACGCGACCTGGGTCTCCAGTGCGGTCGTGCCCCGGATGTCCGGCCAGTGCCTCGGCGTACACGGATCCCGCGTCGCGGCCGGCGCGTAGCCGGTTCCGCCGGCGACGGCATAGCCGGCCACCAGCGCCGCCGAAACCACCGCGGCGACCACCACAGCGCCGAGCCCCCTCGTCACAGCTCCGGCCTCCCGCGCACCAGGGGTACGGCGGCCGCAAGGCCGAGCAGCGCCGCCACGAGGAAGCTGCGGCTGAACGCATGCGTCACCGCTCGATCGATCTGATCCTGGATCCGCGACTCCAGGTCCGCGGCCGCGGGCGAGGGTGCGATCTTCCGGAACGCCGGCCGGATGTCGGGCGGCCGGGTGACAGACCCGGAGCCGATCTGGTCGACCAGGGCGGTGCCGAGGTCGAGCTTCTGGCCGAGATCAAGCGGCGAGTCGAGGATGATCCGGGTGCCGGCCAGCTCCGCCCTGTTCTGCTGGTCGGTCAGATCACCGGTGAAGAGCGGCGTCAGGATCAGGAGCCCGATGCAGACGCCGGCATGACGGGAAGCGAGCGTCCAGCCCCCGTGGATGGCCAGCGGCGAGCGCCCGTGCAGCGCGTCCTCGGTGAGGGCGCCGAGCGACAGTGCGAGGCCCACTCCGATCGCCACCTGGGGCGGCACCAGCCATCCCCACGCCGCCCCGGGGAGCAGCGCGAGCGCACCCAGGCCACCCGCGACCAGGATGGCGCCGCAGATGCCCCGCATACGCGGCGGGATGCGCGCAGGCAGGCCGACATACCCGGCCAGCGCAGCGATAGGCATGACCGTGACGATGGCGGCGGCCGCAAGCGGCGAGTGTCCCCAGCCGTTGATCAGCAGCAGGACGACCAGGAAGAGCGCCGCCGTGAGCGCGGCGGACAGCAGCGCAAGCGACAGGTTCGCGGCCAGCGCCGGCCGTCCGGGAGGATCCGCACGCGCCGGGGCGACGTCGCGTGGCACGAACACGAGCGCCGCGAGGGCGAGCGGCACCTGCAGGAAGAAGATCGCTTCCCAGCTGATCGCCTCGGTCAGCGCACCGCCGATCGCGGGTCCTGCCGCCGCGCCGATCGCGCCCGCCGCGGCCCAGACGGCGACCGCCCGGCTCTCCCAGCGGGCCAGGCTCGAGAGCAGCTCGAGCGCGGCGCAGACGGCAGCCGCTCCGCCGACCGCCTGCGCGCCGCGGAACACGAGCAGCCAGTCGAACCCCGGCGCAAGCGCGCACCCGAGCGAGGCGGCCGCGAACACGAGCAGGCCGACGCTGCAGACACGCCCGGGGGGCAGCCGCCGTGACAGCACCGCGGCCGGGATCGCGGCGACCGCCATGACCAGATTGAACAGCGTCAGCACCCAGGAAACGCTGTCGATGGGGACGTCGAAGCGGTCCAGGATCGCGGGGAGGGCCAGGATCACCACGGACGAGTCGGCCAGCACCAGGCCGACCGCCAGTCCGAGGGCCGCCACCGTGCGGCGGTCGCGTGTCACGGCGGAACCGTACCCGCCAGGGGCGGTCGCTAGGCGGCGCGCCGGGCGGCGATCGTCCAGCCGCATGCCGGCACGCTACCGCGCTGTAGGCTGGCGCGCATGCTGACGCTGGTCACCGGCGCGACGGGCTACATCGGCGTGGAGCTGATCCGGCAGCTGCGCGCCCACGGGCGCGACGTGCGAGCGCTGGTGCGAACGTGGAACGCCGAGGAGCGGCTTGCGGGCACGGGCGCCGCCGCGGTGCTCGGAGACGTGACGGCGCCGGAGACGCTGCCGGCGGCGCTCGAGGGCGTCAGCCGCGTCTTCCATCTCGCCGGCGTCGTCGGACACCGCACATCCGACGAGGCGCGTCTGCAGCGCGTCAACGTCGACGGCGCGAAGCATCTCCTCGACGCGGCGGCGAGGGCGGGCGTCGAGCGAGTGGTCTTCACGTCGAGCGTCGGTGCGATGGGCCCGGCCGCATCGCCCGGATACCCGCGCAGCGAGCAGCACTCGCTGCTCGACGGCGACGACGGCCGCGGCGACTTCCGCTACGCACGATCGAAGGCGCGGGGCGAGGAGCACGCGCTCACAGCGGCCCGGGAAGGACTCGACGTCGTGATCGTCAACCCGGGATTCGTGCTCGGGCCGGGCGATGTGCACAGGGTCTCCGCCTGGCCGATCGAGGAGTACCTGCGAGGTTTGCTGCGGTTCACCGTCCACGGCGGCCTGTCCTACGTGGACGTCCGCGATGTCGCTGCCGGCCACCTGCTGGCCGAGGAGCGCGGCCGCACCGGCGAGCGCTACATCCTGACGAACGACGAGGGCAACCTGCCCTACCCCGAGTTCTTCGACCGCGTCGGCGACGCGGCCGGCCACCGCCGGTGGACGGTGAAGGTACCGGTCGGAGCGCTCACTCCCGGGCTCAAGGCCGCCCGCATCCTGCGGCTGCGGATGGTGCCGCTGGACGAGCACGAGCTGCGCTCGGGGGCGTACTGGTGGTACTACACGGCGGCCAAGGCACGCGAACAGCTTGGGTTCACGACGCGTCCGCTGGACGAGACGCTCGCCGACACCGTCGAGTGGTTCCGGGCGGACGGCTACCGCCGTCACTGATCAGCCGGCGAGCGCGGTCGCGATGGCGCGGAAGGCCGCCAGGGTGCTGTCGCCGAGATCGTCGTCCAGCGGTGTCGGCCACGTCGACAGCTTCACGCAGACGACGTCGGCCGGCACGTGGACGTACGCGAACTGCCCATGGATGCCGAGCCCGCTGTACTCCACACCGGGCTCGATCACCCACCACTGGTTGCGATAGAGGCCGCCGGGGAACGACGCCTCGTCATCCGGAGACCGGGCGAACGCAGCCCGCGCAGCATCGTCGCCGAACCGGGTGTCCTCGATCCACTCGCGTGGCACGACCTGCCGGCCGTGCGCCTGCCCGTCGCGCAGGTGGAGGAGCGCGAACCGGGCGAGGTCGCGGAGCGTCACGCAGATGCCGCCGTCGGGCAGCGTGACACCGTGCCGGATGGTGATGTCCGCGTCGTGCTCCGCGCCGATCTGCGACCACAGGTCGCGGCTGACCAGCTCTGGGTACCGCACGCCGGTGGCGCGCTCGAGGATCCAGCCGAGCAGCTCGGTCAGGATCGACCGGTAGTCGAACCGCTCCCCGTGCGGCCGGGCGTTGTGCAGCATCGCGATCTGGCGGTAGACGTTCTCGACCGGCGGCTCGGTCCCGTAGGACCGCCAGCCCGCGAGCACCTCCGTCAGGAAGACGTCGGCCTGCGGGTCGTCGTAGGTCTCGTCGTACGCCGTGCCGGTGCGCATGTCGAGGACGTCGCGCAGCGTCGCTCCCTCGAAGCTGGTGCCGCGCAGCTCGTCGATGACGTCGGTGACCAGCGTGCCCGGCTCGAGCAGGCCGTTGCCGATCTCGACACCAACGACGGTGCCCGCGATCGATTTGGAGACCGATTGCAGCAGGTGCGTCGTGTTCGGCGTCATGCCGGGGCCGTAGTGCTCGGCCACGATGCGGCCCCGGTGCAGCACGAGGAACCCATCGGTGAAGCCGCGGCGCACCACCTCGTCCACCGTGAGCCGCCCGCCCGCCCAGTCGAAGGCGATCCCGCCGAGGTCGCGCTCCTCACGGGGCAGCTCCAGCACGGGGCCGGCCCCGCGCTCGATCCGGGCCGTCGGAACGACCTCACGCGTGTGCAGGAAGCCCCAGCGCAGGTGCGGGTAGGTCGACCAGTTGTGCACGCCGACGACCGCGTCTCCCGCCGGCGGCATGCCCTGCATCAGCCAGGTGGTGTCCTCGGTCACGGCGGCTGAGATGTTAGTCAGTGCGGCGCTGCAGCGTGGCGGCGCCGAGCGCCAGGGCCAGCACGGTCACCCCCGCGACGACGCCGATGTCCCCAAGCACCCGGCCGTCGACGGCGTCTGACGACGCGACGCGATGCAGGGCGTCGTAGGCGTAGGTCATCGGCAGCACATCGGACAGCCAGCGCAGCGGCGCGGCCATCGTGTCGCGCTCGGCGATCAGCCCGCAGAGGAGCAGCTGGGGCAGCAGGAACGCGGGCATGAACTGGACGGCCTGGAACTCGGTGGACGCGAACGCGGACAGGAACAGGCCGAGTGCCATCCCGAGCACCGCGTTCAGGACAGCCAGCACCACCACCATCCAGGCCGGGCCGGCAATGTTCAGGTCGAGCAGCCCGAACGCCACCGCGCACGCCACGGCGGCCTGCAGCACCGCCATCGCCGAGAACGCGATCCCGTATCCGACCAGCAGGTCGAGCTTCGCGATCGGCATCGACATCAGGCGCTCGAGCGTGCCGCTCGTCCGCTCGCGCAGCATCGCGATGGAGGTGACGAGGAACATCGACACCAGCGGGAAGATGCCGACCATCGGCGCGCCGATTCGCTGGAACACGAGCTCGTCCCCGTCGAAGGCGTAGCGGACCAGTGTCAGCAGGACGGCGGGCACCACGAGCAGCAGCGCGATGGTGCGACGGTCGCCGCGCAGCTGGAGCAGCACGCGCCGGCCGGTCGCAAGTGCGATCGCCGGGCTCACTGCTCGGCCACCAGCTGCAGGAACGCCTGCTCGATGTCGGTCTGGCCGGTGCGGGCGAGCAGGTGCTCGCGCGGCTCCGCCGCGAGGACGGCGCCGTCGCGCATCAGGATCAGATCGTCGCAGCGCTCGGCCTCGTCCATGACGTGGCTCGAGACGAGCAGCGTGACGCCGCGGGCGGCGAGCCGGCGGAACGTGGCCCACAGCTCCTGACGAAGCACGGGATCGAGGCCGACGGTCGGCTCGTCGAGGACGAGCAGCTCGGGGCTGCCCAGCAGGGCGACGGCCAGTGAGACGCGGGCGCGCTGGCCGCCGGACAGCCGGCCGGTGAGCGTGTTCGCATACGCGGTCAGATCGACTGTGTCGGTCACCTGTGCGACGGCGTCGCCCGGTGCGGAGAGAACGCGCGCGAAGTACGCCAGGTTCTCGCGGACGGAAAGGTCGGCGTAGATCGACGGGGCCTGGGTGACGTAGCCGACGCGGCGGCGAAGCGGCGGATCGCCCGCGTCGGCGCCGAGCACCCTCACCGTGCCGGCGGCGACCCGCTGGACACCGACGATCGCGCGCATCAACGTGGACTTGCCGCAGCCGCTCGGGCCGAGCAGTCCGGTGATCCGACCGGCCGCGACCTCCAGCGAGATGCCGTCGAGCACCCGGCGGCCCCCGCGGCTGACGACCAGGCCGGAGATCGAGATCGCGCTCACTGGCCGAGCAGCCTACCGCCGGGCGGCCGCCCTGTTGAGTACGGGCGCCCTCAGGAGTAGCGTTGCGCAGCGATACAGCGTCGACAAGGAGGACGTGCATGCCCGGCTACCCGGAATTCCACAACTGGCTGGAACGGTCGGTCCAGGACTCGAACGGCGAGCACATCGGCCACGCGGATGGTATCTACGCCGACAACCGCAGCGAGGAGCCGATGTTCCTGCTGGTGAAGGGCGGCCACTTCGGCGTCCACCTGCATTTCGTGCCGCTCGAGGGCGCCGAGATGGTGGGCGACGACATCAAGGTGGCCTGGGACAAGGAGACGATCAGCCGCGCGCCCAAGATCGCCGCTGACGACAGCCTCTCGGCCGAGGAGGAGCGCCGGCTGTTCGACCACTACGGCATCCACTTCGGCGACGAGCCGGCGGAGGGCGCCGTGATCATCCTCCAGCGCTGGACGTTCGTCGGGTAGGGCGGGCGCGAGGCGGGAAGTGGGCCTGCCGGGTCAGCCCCATGCGGGGCAGACCCGTGCTCGCGCCTACCGCTTACGCGCCTTCCAGACCTCCTCGACCGGCCAGCGCTGCGCCCACTCCGCAGTGACGAACGGATGGCTGGCGCTCGCGTCCGGCGCCGGGCGCACCTCGATCATGTCCTCCACCTCGAACCCGCTGCGGCGCAGCAGCCGGATCATGTCGCCGTAGCCGATGTGGAACTCGACGGACGGGTCGTCGGGCCACTCGAACCGGTGCATCCCGAAGTAGTCGCGCAGCAGGCGGTCGCCCGCCGGCGCACCTTCCTCGTCGGGGACGCACAGCATGTGCAGCGTCCCGTTCACCAGGAACGCCAGCCGCCCGCCGGGCCGAAGGATCCTGGCCGCCTCGGGGATCCAGCGGTAGGGATCGCACCAGATGCTCGCCCCGTACTCCGAGATCGCGAGATCGAAGCTCGCGTCCTCGAACGGCGTCTCCTCCGCGTTGCCGAGATGCAGCGGGAACGCCACCCCGAACTGCTCCTGGAAGCGCCGCGCCGTCTCGAGCTGCGCGGGCGAGTTGTCGATGCCGACCGGCCTGGCGCCGCGCCGCGCGAGCCACGAGGAGACGTACCCGGTGCCGCAGCCGAGCTCGACCGCGTCGATGCCGTCCACCGTCTCGGGAAACATGCCGACGTCCGACTCGGGGACGCTGAAGACGCCCCACGACGGCGCATCGCTCTCCCAGTTGCGGCGCCCCGCCTCGACGTACTCGGGCGCGAAGCCGTCCCACGCCTCGCGGTTGCGGCGGACGTGCTCGGGAAGGTCTGCCTGATCGTCCGTCATGTCTCGACAGCGCCTCGCGTCGCCCTCAGGCGATCATCGGCACCTGCACCTCGATCACCGGCTCGATCCGCTCGAAGATGTCCTCGAGGCTCGACCCGGTCACCGTGATGCCATGGTTCTTCAGCCCGACCACCGCGTGGCCGGGATCCGTCTCGTCGCGGATGATGTCCGCCACGGCGATCGCCAGCTCGGCGGTTCCGCAGGGGTAGTTGAACTCGGTCGCCGGGATGCCCGGAATCCAGGCGTGGACGTGCACGATCGCATTCACGTCGGGGTGCTCCTGGTAGATCATCCAGTGCTCGATCGCATCGACGGACACCCGGTTGGGCTCGACGGTGGGAGGCACGGACAGCACCATCGTCCCCGTGTCCTGCTCGTAGTCCTTGACCATCAGGATGTCCTTGCCGACCGTGCGCAGGTTCGACTTGTCGACGCCCGACGCGCTCATCCAGTAGCGGCGCTCGTCCTTGCGGACGGAGAGGTTGCCGTAGGAGAGGCCGCCGATCCCGTAGATGCGCTTGATCGCCCGCAGCTCCCGCTCGGGGACGATCTCGTGGAGCGGAAACGGCGCGGGCAGCAGGCCGAGCGCGTCGAGTCGCTTGCCCGCGTCGTACAGGCTCTCGGTCAGGTCGTCGCCGTCCCAGAGCTCCGGCTCGAGGTCGGGCTCGAAGCGGTTGTCGATGACCAGCCGGGACGTCGCGAGCGGTGTGATCCGGTCGACGATGTCGCTGACCCAGGTCTCGAGGTCGCCGGGGTCGGGGATCGAGTAGTGCCCGCGCTCCGGCGTGACGAAGTGGCAGGAGTCGCCCGGTATGATCAGCATCCCGAGATTCGCGAGCCCTCGCACCATGAGCGGGTACTCGTACTTGAGGACGTCGTCCGGCACGGCAGGAAGCGTGTGAACGATCGTGACGAAGGTGGAGCGCTGCCGGCGGCGGAACGGCTTGGGCTTGGCCGGGTTGATGAAGTTGAACACCACCTCGGCGTCCGGCTGCTCCTCCTCGACCCAGCCGTAGCCCCGGCGCTGCCACTCCTCCCGCATCTGCCGGCGGAAGGACTCGACCACCGAGTCCTGGCCGGGGCCCCAGTACGCGACCCGGGTCACGCCCCGACCTCCGCGAGGTCCTCCAGCTTCACCTCGAGCATCTCCTTCTCACCCTCCATCTCGACCATGCATGCATCCCGCAGGACTTCGTAGCTGCGCACCACCCCGCGTCCCATGGGAGTGGCGACCTTGCGTCCGACGGCCGGCGCTCGGTCTCTGAACGACCGGTAGACCGGATGCTCGAATGCCAGGCAACAGCGTAGCCTCCCGCACAGCCCGGTGATGCGGCCTGGGTTCATCGGGAGCTCCTGATCCTTTGCCATCTTGAGCGTGATCGGGCTCTCGTGTGACGGATACCTGTTGCAGCACTTGACCGGTCCGCAGAGCCCGCCGCCGCCGCACAGCCGCGCTCCCTCGCGCGGGCCGACGGCGCGCACCTCGACGCGCCGGTTCAGGCGCTTCGCCAGCTCGCTCTGCAGGGCCGAGGTGTCGAGCCGCTCCTCGCTGCCGTAGGAGAACACGATCCGGCTCTGGTCGAACACCATCTCGGACGAGAGCGGCTTGAGCGGCAGCTCATGGCGCTTCGCAAGTTCGCGGAAGAGCAGCATCGCTCGCTTCGCCTCGACCCGATTCCTGCGCACCTGCTCGTGGTCGTCGGGCATGGCGCGCCTGATCACCCGCTTGAGCGGCCCGGTCAGCTCCGAGTCGGGCATGTCGCGGTTCGCCTCCACGACGCGGCCCAACTCGCGACCGCGCGCGGTCTGGCAAATCACGTTCTCGTTCCAGCGCAGATCCATGCCGGCCGGATCGAAGGAGTACACCTTTCCGCCCTGCTGGAACACGACGCCGACGACAGTCGCCATCTGATCTATCTCCCTGCCAATGCAAGCCGCAGGCGGTGGAACATCGCCTCGACGGCCAGCGCCGGCTGCACGTTCAACTCGAGTGACCGGCGGGCCTCGGAGACGATCGCAACAGCCCTCGCCGCATCAGCGGGCGAGCCCTGCTTCGCGTCCTCCGCGAGCTCACCGGCCGCGTCGGAGTTTATCACCGTCGCTTCACCACCCAGGCTCGCGGCCATGAGATCGCGGTACCAGAGCGCCACCACATCGACCGCCTCGCGCACCTCCTCCAACTGCGCGCGTCGGGCGGTGCGCTTCGCGCGATCGTCGATCCGCTTCTCGAGCGCCTTGCGCTGCCGCGCGTCCTCCACGCCGTCCAGCTGCCCGGCGCCCTCTCCCTCGACCTGGCGCTGGGCCTGAGCCGAGCGGGCCGCGGCCGCTGCGGTAACGACCTGCGTCGCGGCAGCTGGATCGAACGTCTCGTCCAGCAGGCTTGCCCGCGCCAGCCGCAGGTACTCGCGCCGGCGGTCGGCCGATGCGCGATCGGAGGCGAGGCGCTCGGCGCGGCCGGCGTCTCCCATCGCCGCCCGTGCGGCCACGGGATCGCCGGTGTGGTCGGTCAGCTGCGCGGTGCTCAGCCTGCGAAAGGGGATCGCCGTCACGCGCGAGCGGATGGTGGGAAGCATGCGCTCGGCATGGTCGGAGACCAGGACGAAGACCGCATAGGCGGGCGGCTCCTCGAGCGACTTCAGCAGCGCGTTCGCGCTCTCGGTGCGCAGGAGATGCGCGTCGAGGATGAGATAGACGCGGCGATCGGCCTCGAACGGCCGCATGTGCAGGTCACGGCGGAGCTCGCGAGCGTGCTCCATCAGGATGGAGCCGCCCTCGGGCTCCAGCACGAACAGGTCGGGGTGGGCTCGCGTCTCGATGCGGCCAAGGCGCGATCCGAGCAGGGCTGCGGCGAAGCGCTCCGCGTACCGGCGCTTGGCGGTACCGGGCGGGCCGGCGAGCAGGTAGGCATGGCCGGGAGAGGAGAGCGCAGCCTCGAGCTGGCGCGCGGCCTCCGGCTGCGGCGGCATGCCGGCGAAGGCGCTCACAGCCCGACCGCCTCGCGGACGCGCGCGAGCACCGCGCGGGGCGGCCCCGAGGCGTCGATCCGGCGGATCCGCTCCGGGAACAGCTCCGCCGCGTCGCGGAAGCCCTCCGCCACCGCGACGTGGAAGCCGTCGCCCTCGGCCTCGATGCGGTCGGGGGCGGTTCCGCGGCGAACCGCAGCCTGAGCGGCGGGCAGCTCGAGCAGCAGCGTGACGGTGGGCATGACGCCCGCGGTGCCGAGCTGGTTCGCGGCGAGCACCGCGTCCAGGCCGAGCCCGCGGGCGACGCCCTGGTAGGCGAGCGATGAGTCGATGAAGCGGTCGGCGATCACCGTTTCGCCTCGCTCGAGCGCCGGCCGGATCACCTCGTCCACGAGCTGAGCCCGGGCGGCGGCGTAGAGCAGCGCCTCGGCGCCGGGCGCGATACGCGACCGCCGGTCGAGCAGCAGCTCGCGGATCCGCTCCCCGGTCGGCGTGCCGCCCGGCTCGCGGACGCGGACGACCGTGACGCCCTCGAGCTCGAGCGCGTCGGCGAGCATCGCCGCCTGCGTCGTCTTGCCGCTGCCGTCCAGGCCTTCGAAGGAGATGAACACGCCGAAAGGTTATCGGCGGGCGGCGCCGGTGCGGTGGGAGGCGTGGATCGATCGCACGGCACCGGCGTCGTCGCAGCGCTCGCCATCGGCTACCTCGGCCTTGGGGCATCGGTCGCCCGGCTGATGACTCCCCGGGCGCCGTCCCGGCAGGCGCTCGTGCGTGCTCAGGCGCCCGCTCAGACTGCCGACGCGCCCACGCAGGACTGGCGGCGCATGCCGCCAATCCGTCGCCAAACAGGCACATTTCCTCGAAACCCCCCGTGCTACCCTCACCGCCCTGAATGGGAAAAACGCTCGTCATCGCAGAGAAGCCGTCCGTCGGCAAGGACTACGCCAAGGCGCTCGGCGGCTCGTTCAAGAACCAGTCGGACTATCTCGAGTCGGACGACTTCGTCGTGTCCTGGGCCGTCGGCCACCT
>DASWRM010000003.1 GCA_036403155.1 Gaiellales bacterium
ATGGGCGGGCGGCGGGTGCGGACCACGACCAAGATCGAGGTGTCCTCCGATCGCGGCGTGTTCATGATCTCCGTCGCCGCCGAGCTCGCCGAGATGCATCCGCAGACGCTGCGCATGTACGAGGCGCGCGGCCTGATCGAGCCCAAGCGCTCGCCCAAGGGCACTCGCCTGTACTCCCACAAGGACGTCGACCGGCTGCGCCGCATCCAGGAGATGACGGCGGAGCTGGGAATGAACCTCGCCGGGGTCGAGCGGGTGTTCGAGCTCGAGCAGCAGCTCGAGCGCACGCGCCGGCGGGTCGCGCTGCTGGAGCGCCGCCGCGACGAGTTGCAGGCCGAGATCGCCGCGCTCGAGGGCAAGCGCGAGGCGGTCAAGGCCGACCTCGTGCGCTACGAGGCGGGCACCGGCGCGGAGCTCGTGCGGGTCAAGGACGTCCAGTCGTTCGAGATCCCGATCCGGCGGCGCTGAGGGGCTTGAGCAACAGATCTCAGTGAGGTAGACTGAGATTTATGCAAGCAGATCGCTTCACCATCAAGACGCAGGAGGCTCTGCAGGCCGCGCTCGCGCTGGCGCATGCGCGGCGCCACTCGCAGATCACCCCGCTTCATCTTCTGACCGCGCTCCTCGACCAGGAGGGCGGCTTCGTCACGTCCGTGCTCGGCAAGATCGGCGTCACGCCGACGGCCCTGCGCGGCGATCTCGAGTCCGCGCTCGGCGCCGTGCCGACGCTGGGCTCTGAGGCCGAGCCCACGATGGCGCCCGAGGTCCTGCAGACCCTGCGCGCCGCCGAGCGCGAGATGCGCTCGCTGAAGGACAGCTTCGTCTCCGTCGAGCACGTGCTGCTCGCGCTGACCAACGACGACGGACCCGCCGGCAAGGCGCTCGCCGCCAACGGCGTCACCCGCGAGCGCCTGCTGCAGGCGCTCGCCGAGGTGCGCACGAGCCCGGTGACAGACCAGTCTCCCGAGGAGACGATCCAGGCGCTCGAGCGCTACGGCCGCGACCTCACCGCCGAGGCCGCCGACAACAAGCTCGACCCGGTCATCGGCCGCGACGACGAGATCCGCCGCGTCATCCAGGTCCTCAGCCGCCGCACGAAGAACAACCCCGTGCTGATCGGCGAGCCCGGCGTCGGCAAGACCGCGATCGTCGAGGGTCTCGCGCAGCGGATCACGTCGGGCGACGTCCCGGACGGCCTGCGCGACCGCCGCGTCTGGGCGCTCGACGTCGGCTCGCTGCTGGCCGGATCGAAGTACCGGGGCGAGTTCGAGGAGCGGATCAAGGCCGTGCTGGCCGAGATCCGGCAGTCGGACGGCCGCATCATCCTCTTCATCGACGAGCTGCACACGATCGTCGGCGCGGGCGCCGCCGAGGGCGCCGTCGATGCGGCCAACCTGCTCAAGCCGATGCTCGCGCGCGGCGAGCTGCGCGCGGTCGGCGCCACCACGCTCGACGAGTACCGCAAGCACATCGAGAAGGACGCCGCACTCGAGCGGCGCTTCCAGCCGGTGCTGGTGGGCGAGCCCACGGTCCCCGACACGATCGCGATCCTGCGCGGCCTCAAGGAGCGCTACGAGGTGCACCACGGCGTGCGCATCGCCGACGACGCGATCGTGGCCGCGGCGCTCCTGTCGGACCGGTACATCGCCGATCGTTTCCTGCCCGACAAGGCCATCGACCTGATCGACGAGGCCGCCTCGCGGCTCAAGATCGAGATCGACTCGGTGCCCGTTGAGATCGACACCGTCGACCGGCGCATCATCCAGCTCGAGATCGAGCAGGCGGCGCTGGAGCACGAGACGGCCGAAACCGCCGTCGAGCGGCGCGAGGCGATCGGTCGCGAGCTGGCCGACCTGCGCGAGCAGGCGGACGGCATGCGGGCCGAGTGGCAGGCCGAGAAGGAGGCGATCGAGGGTGTTCGCAACCTGAAGGCCCTGATCGAGGAGACCAGGGCCGAGGCGGAGCGCGCGCAGCGCGACCAGGACCTGCAGCGCGCCGCCGAGCTGACCTACGGCGACCTGCCGAAGCTCGAGAAGCAGCTGGAGGAGGCGATGGCGCGGCTCGAGGAGGTGCAGTCCCGCTCGCCCCTGCTGAAGGAGGAGGTCGGCTCGCCGGACGTCGCGGAGGTGGTCGGAAGCTGGACGGGCATCCCGGTCAGCCGGCTGCTCGAGGGCGAGATGGAGAAGCTGGTGCAGATGGAGGCGCGCCTGCACGAGCGCGTGGTGGGCCAGGATGAGGCAGTTGCCGCGGTGGCAAACGCCATCCGCCGTTCGCGCGCCGGGCTGGCCGATCCGGACAGGCCGATCGGCTCGTTCATCTTCCTCGGCCCGACCGGCGTGGGCAAGACCGAACTGGCGAAGGCGCTGGCGGAGTTCCTGTTCGACACCGAGAAGGCGATGGTGCGCATCGACATGTCGGAGTACATGGAGAAGCACTCTGTCTCGCGGCTGGTCGGCGCGCCTCCGGGTTATGTCGGCTACGACGAGGGAGGACAGCTGACCGAGGCCGTCCGCCGCCGCCCGTACTCGGTGCTGCTGCTCGACGAGATCGAGAAGGCGCATCCCGACGTCTTCAACATCCTGCTGCAGCTGCTCGACGACGGCCGCCTCACGGACGGGCAGGGCCGCACCGTCGACTTCAAGAACACGATCGTGATCATGACGTCGAACGCTCGAGACCTGGAGGCGACCTTCCGGCCGGAGTTCCTGAACCGGGTCGACGAGATCGTGACGTTCAAGAGCCTGAGCGAGGAGCAGCTGGCCGAGATCGTGACCCTGCAGGCGGCCGGCCTGACCCAGCGGCTGGGCGAGCGGCGGATCGACCTCGAGATCACCGATGCCGCGAAGGCGATGCTCGTCGAGCACGGCTACGACCCGGCGTACGGAGCGCGCCCGCTGAAGCGGACGCTCCAGCGGGAGGTGGAGAACCCGCTGGCGCTGAAGGTGCTCTCGGGCGAGCTGGGCGAGGGTGACACGGCGGTGGTCGACGCTGCCGACGGCGAGATCACGCTCGGCGTCCGCAGCGCCGCTCCGGCCGAGGCCGCGGTATGAGCGACGCCGAGTCGCTCGCCGAGCGCGAGCCGGCGCCGATGGCCGACCTGTTCGCGACCGCGGTTCACCGGTTCGGCAGCGCGTGGGCCGATCTGGTGATCGCGACCGGTGCGGCGCTCGGCGTCGCGACCGTGCCCGTGCTCGTCGTGGGCTCGGCGGCGAGCAACCGCGCAACGTACGCGACGGCGCTGCTCTGCTACGGCGTCGCCTACTTCGCCTTGCTCGGGTTCGTCGTGCTGCGCGGGCTGCCCGGCGCGGCGCCCCCTCGGCGCGTGGCGGCGACCTACGCGGCGGCCGTCGTGGTCGGTCCGGTCGCGGCACTGGCCGTCCTGTCGCTCTGGTTCTACTCGCTGGTCGTGCTGCCGGTGCTGCTGCTGATCGTGCCGGTCGTCGCGGCCGGGGACGGCCGCCTGCCCGGGGCGCTCCTGTCCGGCGTGCGGTTCGCGCTGGCGAACTACCGGCGGGTGTGGACGATGTGGATGGTGACGGTGCTCTTCTGCGCGCCGGTCGGCATCTCGATGTTCCTGATGGTGCAGTCCCTGACGGGGGCGGTGACGGGCACCCTGCTGGCATTCGGCCTGACGGCGCCGATCGCCTGGCCGTTCTCGGCGCTCTTCATCCGCGCGCTGTACGGCGACCTGACGGGGCGGCTGGTGGTCGCGCCGCAGGATCGGACGCGGTAGATCCCCCCGGTCAGCCCCTGCGGGGCAGACCCCACGCCACTACTCACTCGGGTCTGCCCCCTTGGGGGCTGACCCGGCCGGCGCGCAGCCTTGCGCTCGAGTGCCCGGTCTGCCCCCAAACGCGCACGGGCCGCGACGCCTGGGCGCCGCGGCCCCTGTCTACCTCACCGCTGCCTATTCGGCCGGGGCGATCGGGTGGTTCGAGCGGATCATGTCCGTCGGGTCGTACCACCGCTTCAGCTCGCGCAGGCGCTGCAGCGCGGCCGGGGGATACAGCGTCCCCAGGTCGGTCTCGCGCTCGACGAAGTTGATGTACCCGCTCGCCGCTCGCCAGTCGCCGAGCGCCGCGAACACCGCGTCCACGGCCTGGTGGACGGCCTGCTTCGCCTCGGGGAAGGGAGCGATCCCGACCGCGAACATCGCGAACCCGGCGTCGAAGTGCCCCACCACGCCGCCTCCCGGTGCTCGCCGGCCGATCGCGCCGCCCAGCTGCCGCAGCTCCACCGACAGGAGGGCGGACACGGCACCGCTCTCGGCGAGGTCGGCGATCGCGTCGACCGCCTCGGCCGGCACGTCCGTCAGGAGCATGCCGTCACCGGCGCCCGGCACCGGGTGCTCGGGATCCATGTGGAGCGCCGACAGTGCCGCCACGGGAATCGTCCCGGTCGTGTCCATCTCCGGCTGCAGGCGGCGGAGCGGCTCGAGCAGCCGGCTTCCCTCCGTCTCGTCGCCGAGGTAGATCGCCTCGACGATCACGAAGCTCCGCCCGCGCACCGGCTCGGGGATCTCCTCGAGCGGCGGCAGCATCAGCAGGCGGCCGACCGTCGTCATCGCCTCCGGCATGGTCGGGACGAGCTCGCGCCACGCGTGCAGCACCTCGCGGGCACGCTCGATCGGGAAGAACAGGGTCCCGGCGTAGACCTGCGGCTGCGGATAGAGGGCAAACTCGATCGCGGTGACGATGCCGAAGCTTCCGCCGCCGCCACGCAGCGCCCAGAACAGCGCCGGCTCGTTCGCCGCGTCGGCGCGGACGAGCTCGCCGTCGGCGGTGACGACCTCGATGGCGGTCACGCTGTTGGCCGCGACCCCGTGGGTGCGGCTGAGCCAGCTGAGGCCGCCGCCGAGCGTGTAGCCGACCACGCCCACGTCGGGGGACGAGCCGGCGAGCGCCGCCAGCCCATGCTCCTGCGCCGGAACGGTGACATCCATCCAGAGAGCGCCCGCCTCGACCCGGGCGATACGCGCCTTCGGGTCGATCTCCACGCCGCGCATCTCGTGCGTCTTGATCAGGATCGTGCTCTCGAGCCGCAAGGCCAGCGCCGCGGCCGCGTGCCCGGTGCCCTGGCCCGAGACGGCGTAGCCGTTCTGGCGGGCGAACCGGACGACCTCAACGATGTCGTCGGCCGACCGTGCGATCACGACGGCGGCCGGCCGCTGGTCGGCGGCGAGGTTCCACGCGGCGCGTGCCTGGTCCCAGCTTGCGTCACCTGGAGTGACAACATCCCCGGCGACTCGCTGGCGAAGGGGCGCGAACTCTTCGATCACTACTGTGCTCATGGCGGTGCTCCTGGGTCTCCGTGCCGTTGTCTGAGGCGACGGCGCGTTGGCGTTCACGATGCACTCCATGATCGATCGCCTGCTCCGAAAACGGCGTGCGGTTAACCCCCCGGCGGCGGGCGGACGGCACCCGAATCGCCGCGGGAGGCGGCGCTACTCCGCGTAGTAGGCGGCGGCGATCTCGGCCGCCAGCGCGGCGTTGTCCTCGACCAGGCGCACGTTCGCCTCGAGGCTGCGGCCGTTCGTCAGTTCGTGGACGCGGCCGAGCACGAACGGGGTCACGTCGGCGCCGCGCACGCCGTGTGCGGCGGCATCGGCCAGCGCCCGCTCGATCGCCGGCCGGATCTCGTCGGCTCGAAGTGCGGCCTCCTCCGCCACCGGCTGGGCGACGATCACCCCGGACGTCCGCGCGAATCCCCAGTGCGTCGCCGCGAGCGCGGCCACCGTCGCCGCGTCCTCCACCCGATCGGGCAGCCCGTGCTCGCTCTCCCGCTCGTAGAAGAGCGGGAAGCGGTCGGTGCCGTAGCCGACGACCGGGATGCCGCGGGTTTCCAGCTCCTCGAGCGTCGACCCGACGTCGAGCAGGGACTTCACGCCCGAGCAGACGACGCAGACCGCGGCGAACGCGATCTCGTACAGATCGGCAGAGACGTCGCGCGACTCCTGCCACCCGCGGTGGACGCCGCCGATGCCCCCGGTGGCCATGAAATGGATGCCGGCGATCCGGCACACGGCCAGCGTGCCGGCGACGGTCGTCGCACCGGGCTCGCCCGAGACGACGGCCGTCCCCAGGTCGCGCGGTGCGACTTTCCGCACCCGGTCGGCGGTACCGAGCAGCTCGAGCTCCGACTCCTCCAGGCCGACGCGCACGCTCCCGTCCAGCACTGCGATCGTGGCCGGCACGCCGCCCGCCTCACGGACGCGCTGCTCGCAGCGGAGTGCCGCCTGCAGCCCGTACGGGTGCGGCAGCCCGTGGGCGACGATCGAAGTCTCGAGGGCGACGACCGGCTGCGACCTGATCAGCGCTCGCTCCACCTCGGGCGCGAGCGTGAGCAGCCCGGTGAAGCCCCGGGTCACGGCAGCGGGCCTTCGACGCCCGCCGCCCGGTCGGCCATCTGCCGGCCCAGAGCTACGGCGTCGTCGGGCTCCGCACCGGCGGTGATCGCCGCCAGGAACCCCGCGGCGAAGGCGTCCGCGACGCCCATCGGATCGATCGGCGGGATCCCGCCATGGTCGCTGATGACGGAAGTGTCGGCGAGGTCGTCGATGCCGCCGATCGCCTCGGCCTGAGCCGCGGTTGCAAGGGCCACATCCGGCTCGAGTCGCGTGATGCGCTCGTGCACCAGCGGCGAGACGATATCCGCGCAGGCGAGGTCGATCGAGATCTTCGCGCCCGCCGCCCGCGCGATCTCGACCGCGCCTTCCGCCGCGCTCGCCGACGGCTCCTCGAGCAGCGCGTAGCCGCTGACGTGGAGGACGTCTGCATCCTCGAACCATTCCGGCCGCAGCGCCTCCCGGCTCAGCGTCGGGCACACCCCGCGATCGGTGAGCGCAGTCCGCCGGGCGCCATGCGTCCGGACGACGGTTGCCAGGCCGGTCACACCCTCCACGCCCGGGCCCTGCAGCTCGACGCCGCGGTCGGCGAGCTCCGCCTCGACGAGATCGCCGAGCCGGTCGTATGCCCGTGCCGAGACCGCGCGCGCCTGCGCCCCCGTTTCCACCGCCCAGCAGGCGCAGACCGCCGCCTGTCCGCCGACGATCAGGCGCGTCCGGACGGCGGTCGACGACTCCGGCATGACGTCTGCGGGCGGCGTGACGAGCACCATTGCGAGCACGTCGCCGAGCGTGACGATCAGCGGGTCGGCCATAGCGCCGATGCTACACTCGGCGCGTGTCAACCGCCGCAGGGACCGACCTTCCCACCGGCTTCCGTCAGTGCGCGAACCATCCAAAGGTCGAGACCGCGGTCTCGTGCGCGGACTGCGGGAAGCCGATCTGCCCCGACTGCATGGTGCAAGCCGCCGTGGGCATCAAGTGCCGTGACTGCGCGCGCCTGCCGCGCTCCGCGCGAGTCTCCCTGAAGCCGCGCACCGCAGCACGCGCGGCCGGTGCGGCCGTGGCGGTCGGCACCGGCTTCGGAGTGCTGCTGTCGTTCGCCGGCGGCATCGGGCTCGGCTTCGGGTTGTTCATCATCGCGTACGTCGTCGGCCTCGTGACGGGGAAAGCGGTGCTCTCGGCTGCCGGCCGCTACCGGGCGCCTGCAACCGCGTGGATCGCCGTGGCGGGTTCGGTCTGGGCGTACGTGCTGCCGGCGGCCGTGATCGCGCTGGTCGACGGCGGCGTGGCGCCGGTCGGCGTCCAGGGGTTGGGCGCGCTGATCGCCGCGTACGCGGCGCACCGGGAGATCATGGGATGACGGCGCCGCGCGGACGCCGGGCCGTTCGCTCCTTCCTGTTCGGCGGCGTCGTCGGCGGGCTGGTCGCCGTCGCCGCGCCGCGCGTCCGCCGCGGGCTCGATCCCCGCGACGCGCCGCAGTCGGTGGCCGGGCTGCGCGCCTTCGAGGGTGCTCCCTGCTGGGACCACGACCGCCGGCGATCCGGAGCCGGCGTGCCCGACTTCGAGCCCGAGTAGGCCCGGCCTGTCGCGCGCCCTCGTCACCGGGGGAGCCGGGTTCATCGGCTCCACGCTCACGCGCCTGCTGCTCGAGCGCGGCTATGGCGTGCGCGTTTACGACGACCTTTCGTCAGGATCGCGCGACCATCTCGAGGGGCTCGACGTCGAACTGGTCACCGGTGACGTGCGCGATGCGGATGCGCTCGGGCGGGCGTGCCGGGGCACGGACGCGGTGTTCCACCTCGCCGCGGGCGCGGGCGTCGTCGAATCGATGGAGCAGCCGGTCGAGAACTTCGACCTGAACGCCCGCGGGACGCTGCTCGCGCTGTGGGCTGCGAAGCAGGCCGGCGTCGAGCGGTTCGTCTTCTCGTCCAGCAACGCGCCGCTGGGCGACAATGCCTACCCCGCGAGCGAGGACAAGCCGGTCGCGCCGCTGTCGCCGTACGGCGCGAGCAAGGCGACGGGCGAGGCCTACTGCTCGGCGTTCTTCGGTGCTTACGGCTTCCCTGCCGTGGCCGTCCGGTTCTCGAACGCGTACGGGCCGCGTTCGGCCCGCAAGACGAACGTGATCCCGCTCTTCATCCGGCGGATCATGGCCGGTGAGCCGCTGACCATCTACGGCGACGGCACCCAGACGCGGGACTTCGTGTTCGTCACCGATCTTGCCAACGGACTCATCCGTGCCGCAGAGGCGCCGAACGTCGGCGGCGAGGTGTTCCAGCTCGCAAGCGGCGTCGAGACGACCCTGACCGACCTGGTGCGCCTGCTCGCCGAGGTCTCGGGCCGTGAGCCGGAGCTGCGGCACGAGCCGTCCCGTGCCGGCGAGATCCAGCGCAACTACTCGCTCGTCGACAAGGCGCGGGACCGTCTCGGATACACGCCGGCAGTGCCGCTGGCGGACGGGCTCGCGCGCACCTGGGAGTGGTTCGCCGACGGTGCCGTGACACGGCGTGACGCGCCTTCGGCCGGATGATCCCGCCCTCGGCGGCACCGGGGGCGCGAAACGACCCCAGCGGCCGTCACCGCGCCGTGACCGCCACGAGCGCGTCTCGGCCGCCGTGTCACCTCTAGCCAATCCGACCTCCGCTTCCGGCCGGAAAAGGGGTTTGAGCCCGACTCGGGCTGCGACAGACCTTCGTGCACGCTTCGACACGGGTCGTTGCGGCGCCGTGATGCTTGAGATCCGTGACTCCGGCATGACACGCGCCTCCGGCCGGGCGCCGCGGAGCGCCGTCAGGCGGGGACGGCCATCTGGTCGACCTTGCGAACCAGGTTCTCCGCCATCTTGATCGACGCCGCGTCGATCAGCTTCCCGTCCAGCGAGACGGCGCCCTTGCCCTCGGCGGCCGCCTGCTGCATCGCCTCGAGGATCCGCCTGGCGCGGCTGATCTCCGCCTCGGAGGGCGTGAACACCTCGTTCGCCAGCGCGATCTGCGACGGATGGATCGCCCACTTTCCTTCGCAGCCGAGCTGCGCGGCGCGGCGCGCGGCGGCCCTGTAGCCCTCGGCGTCCTGATAGTCGCCGAATGGCCCGTCGATCGGACGAAGGCCGTATGCACGACAGGCAACAACCATGCGCGACAGCGCGAAGTGCCACTGGTCACCCCAGTGCCGCTGGCGCTCGCCGGCCTCATCCGGGTCGGTGAGGACAGAGTATTCGGGGTTCGCGCCCCCGATGTTGACCGTCCGCGCCTGGGTCGACGCCGCGTAGTCGGCGACGCCGAACACCATCGCCTCCAGCCGCTCGGGACAGGTCTGAGCGATCGCCTCGACGTTCGCCATGCCGAGCGCCGTCTCGATCAGGATGTGCAGGTTGATGCGCTCCAGTCCGTGCGCGGCCTCGATCTGGTCGAGCAGCGTGGCGACGAACAGCACGTCGGCGGGCGTCCCCACCTTGGGAATCAGGATGGTGTCGAGCCGCGCGCCCGCGCGCTCCACCACCTCGACGACGTCCCGGTAGCACCAGTGGGTGTCGAGGCCGTTGATCCGCACCGAGACGCTGCACGCCGACCAGTCCTGACCGTTCAGCGCGGCGATCACGTTCTCGCGCGCGTGCTCCTTGTCATCCGGGGCAACAGCATCCTCCAGATCGAGGAACACCATGTCGGCACCGAGCGTCGGCGCCTTCTCGAGCGCGCGGGTGTTGCTGCCCGGCACCGCCAGCTCGCTGCGGTGCGCGCGGTCGCGGACCGCCATCAGCCGCGACCCGCCGATACGCCGGCGCGGCTCGGCTCGAGCACCGCGTCCCACGCTTCGAGCAGCCGGTCGGCGGTCTCGACGTGGGCGTTGGTTCCCATCATCCCGATGCGCCAGATGTCAGGTGCGTCCGGCCCCAGCCCGCCTCCGACCTCGATGTTGTGCTCGCTCAGCAGGCGCATCTGGATCTCCTTGCCGTCGACACCGGCCGGCACGCAGACGGCGGTCAGCTGTGCCAGCTGCCGGTGGGGGTCCGCGAGCAGCTCGAATCCGCGCTCCGCGAGGGCGGTCTGGAGGTGCGCGCCGGCGTCCGCGTGGCGCTGCCAGCGCGCCTCGAGCCCCTCCTCGAGCGCCAGTCGCAGCCCCTCGTAGAGTGCGTAGTACTGGACGTTCGGCGTGGTGTGGTGGTACTTCGCCGGCCGCTTGACCCAGTAGGCCGCGAGCTCCTCGAAGTCGAAGCTGAACGGCACCGGAGCGGTGCGCGAGCGGATCCGGTCCATCGCCCGCGGCGACAACGACACCGGCGAGATGCCGGGAGGAGCGCCCAGGCACTTCTGGCTGCAGGAGTAGCAGTAGTCGACGCCCCAGCGCTCGGCCTCGAGCTCCATGCCGCCCAGGGACGTCACGCAGTCCGCCATCAGCAGCGCGTCATGGCCGCGCATCAGCTCACCCAGCTCGGCGAGAGGATGTGCGACCCCGGTCGACGTCTCGGCGTGCACCACGGCCACCAGGCGCGTCTCGGGCGTCGTCTCGAGCGTCTCCATGATCTGCTCGTTCGGCACCGCCTTGCCATACGGGGCGCGAAGCTCGACCACGTTCAGCCCGTACCGGCGGGCCATGTCGATCATGCGGTTCCCGAAGAACCCGCAGGCGGCGACGATCACCGTCTCGCCCGGCTCCGCCAGCGACGCCAGGCCGGCCTCCATGCCGGAGGTGCCGCTCGCCGAGAGCGCGATGGTGAGACCGTCGCTGCGGCGGTACGCCAGCTGCAGCAGCTCCATCAGATCCTCGAGGATGCGGTGGAACTCGGGGTCGAGGTGGCCGAGCATCGGCCGCTGCATCGCGTCGAGGACGCGGGGATCGATGTTCGAGGGGCCCGGCCCGCAGAGCAGCCGGTCGGGCGGGTTCAAGGGGCGGGGAAGGTCGCTCATCGCACGATTCTCCATGATCGCGGGCTGGTTCGCTAGTGAAGAGAGTGCCGGGAAAGCTAAGAGGTCCGTTCAGCGTTCGGCGGCGGGCGCGCCGCCGTCTGCGGTCGCGGCCCGCGAGAGCACGATCGCGCGCAGGCGCGCGAGCGACGTCGTGTTGCGTCGCCGGAGGACGGCGTGATGGAGCCCGGCGGGCACGTGCCGGGCCAGCCCGCCGACCACGCGCTCCTCCATGGTCACCATCGAGCCGTCGGCGTGCGGCTGCACGGTGATGTCGACCGTCGCGACGAGCAGGGGACGGACGCGCGCCTCGAGCCGTATCCGGCTCGGCGGGTCGGCCGAGACGACCGAGGTCGTGTCCTGCAGGGTCAGCGGCGGCACGCCCGAGCGGTGCACGAGCGTCGAGCCCGGCTCGGGCCATCGCCCGTCGACCGGCCCGCTGTGGTGCGCGCCGACCACCCACGCGGCGTACTCGTGGCCGTCGCCGAGCACCTCGTACACCGCCTCGGGAGGCGCCTCGATGACGATGCTGTTGACGGCCATGGCAGTCAGGGTGCCCGCGGCACGCAGTCGACAAACGGTGAGGCGGCGCCCGGTGGGGTATGTGTACCGTGTGGACGCCATCGTCATCGGCGCCGGGCACAACGGCCTGGTCGCAGCGAACATGCTCGCCGACGCCGGCTGGTTCGTGGCGGTATTCGAGGGCGCCGACCGGCCGGGCGGCGCCGTGCGCACCGGCGAGCTGACCGAGCCCGGCTTCCGGCACGATCTGTTCAGCTCGTTCTATCCGCTGACCGCCGCGTCGCCGGTGTTCCGTCGGCTTCGCCTCGACCGCTACGGCCTCCGGTTCGCGCACGGTCCGCTGGCGCTGTGCCATCCGGCCGCGGACGGCACGTGCCCGTTCGTGTCGCGGGACGTCGAGGAGACGCTGGCCTCCCTGGGAGGGCGGGCGGCGGACGAGCGCGAGTTCCGCGAGTTGATCGGTCTGTGGGATCGGCTGGGCGAGGACTTCATGGACGCGCTGACGGGGTCGTTCCCACCGCTGGTGCCGCTGACGCGGATCGCGGCGAAGCTCCGGCCCGCGGGGACGATGGAGCTGCTCCGCTTCGCCAGCCTGCCCGTCCGCCGGTTTGCGGACGAGCGGTTCGAGAGCCCGCTTCCGGGGCGGTTGCTCGCCGGGAACGCCCTTCACTCGGACCTGCACCCGGAGTCTCCGGGCGGCGCGCTGTTCGCGTGGATCCTGGTCGGGCTCGCGCGGTCGGTGGGGTTTCCGTGTGCCGAGGGCGGCTCGCAGTCGATCACGGATGCGCTCGTGGCCCGACTCCGCGATCGCGGCGGCGAGGTGCACTGCGGCCTGCCGGTGGAGCGCGTGCTCGTCAGCCGCGGGCGTGCGGCGGCGGTGCGCACGGCCGACGGGGAGGTGCATCCGGCGCGGCGGGCCGTGCTGGCCGACGTCGGCGCCCCGCGGCTGTTTCTCGACCTGCTCGAGGGCGCCGCGCTGCCGTCGCGATTCGTCAAGGAGCTCGGCCGGTTCCAGTACGACAGCGCCACGGTGAAGGTCGACTGGGCGCTGCGGGCGCCGATCCCGTGGCAGGCGCCGGACGCTCGACGGTCACCGGTCGTGCACGTGACCGAGAGCATGAACGAGCTCACCGTGGGATCGGGCGAGATCGCGCAGGGGCTGATCCCGCGGATCCCGTTCCTCGTCATGGGGCAGTACTCGATGGCCGACCCGACCAGGCAGCCGGCCGGCGCCGAGACGGCGTGGGCCTACACGCACGTGCCGCAACGGATCGACGGCGATGCGGCGGGCGAGCTGTCCGGCACGTGGGATGAACGCGATCAGGAGCTGATCGCCGATCGGATCGAGGGGCGGATCGAGCGCCTCGCGCCCGGCTTCCGCGACCTGATCGCGGGTCGGCACGTGTTCACTCCGGTGTCGATGCAGGCAACGAACCCGAACCTCGTCAACGGTGCCGTGAACGGCGGCACGGCGCAGCTGCACCAGCAGCTGATCTTCCGGCCGGTGCCGGGCCTTCGCCGGGCGGCCACTCCGGTGCGCGGCCTGTATCTCGCCTCCGCGTCGGCGCACCCGGGCGGAGGCGTGCATGGCGCATGCGGAGCGAACGCCGCGCGCGCCGCGCTCTCGTTGCGGGAGCGCGGGCGCCGGACGTTCAGCCGGTGGCCGGTCTAGAGGCCCTCCGCCTCCTCGGCCTGCTCGCCGAGCTTGACGATGTCCCCCTCCTTGAAGAGCACCGCCTGCAGCGCCGCTCGCCAGCGCGGCGTCCGGCGCGCCAGGAACTCGAGGTCCATGGCGAAGTGCTTGAACTCCTCGGCCTGCGCGTTCTCCATGATCGCCCGGGCGTCGGCGTCCTGCTCGAGCGCGAGCCGCTGGCCGTACCAGCCGATCGCCTCGGCCTCCTCGGTGAGCGACGCGATCATCCGCGCGAACGTCCGCGCATCGGCGTCGAGCTCCTCGGGCGGCTCGTGGTACTGGTCGAACCCCATTGGTCCCCCTGTGATCGTGTGACGTGGTCACGGGAACGGTTCCCCGAACCGTTCCCCGCGTCACGCGATGGTGCTCGGCGGCATGGCGGCAATGCCGTGTGGAGGGGCCACTGAGCGGGCGGGCTGTTTCGTAAACCCGCCCCACTCACGGGCGCGGCAAGCAGTTGAACGAGACCCGACGGGTGGTACCGCCCCGCTCGGCTGTCAGCCAGGACGACACGGCCTCACCAACGCCATCGCCCTACGATCAGGGTACCACTACGCGGTGTCCAGCGCATCGGGCTCGGGGCTGTCGGGGAGCGCTTCAGCGTCGCCGGGCTCACTGCCGCTTCGGCTGTGGACGAGCCGTCGCGCCACCTCGCGAAGCTTCACGTTCCCGCGCTGCGAGACCTTCACGAGCATGGTGAACGCCTGGTCGGCGTCGACCTGGTGCTCGGCCATCAGCATGCCTTTCGCCTGTTCGATGACCGCGCGTGAGCGCATGGCCTCGGCCATGTTCTGGGCGAGCTTGACGGTCGACCGGTACGCGTCGATGCTCTCGACGGCTGCGGCCACGTGCGCAGCGAACGGCAGCGCCGCCCGGATGTCCTCGTCTCCGAGCCGGACGCGGCGTCTGGCGTAGAGGTTCAGCGACCCTGCCACCGTCTCGCCCTCGACCGGCAGGTGCAGCGACAGGGACGACGCGACACCGAGATGCTCGGCCGTGCGGGCGAAGTGCATCCACCGCCCGTCCGGCTCCGTCGCGTCTTCGAGGTAGATCGGCTCGTGGCGATCCAGTACCGCGATGCACGGCCCGGCACCCGACTCATACTGCGCGTCGTCCAGCGCGACCAGCCGCCGGTCGGTCGCCTGCAGCGTCGCCAGGTCGGATCCCTGCCTCGCGGTCAGCGTGGCGGCATCGAAGCCGAGCGTCTGAACCGCCAGCTCCAAGCCCGTGGACAGCAGCGTATGCAGCCGCCGGTCCCCATCGTCCTGTGACTTCTGCTCCCACATATCTTCACCCATGACCTTGACGGCATGACACCAACGCGCCGCCGAGGCGTCCAAGCACACGGATTGAACCGGGGCCAACTAGGAAGCACCGCATACTGTACACCGGCCGGGCGGGATCCGTCACGACAGCGCGCGAGCGCGGGCGGGTCTCGGTGCCAGCCCTGCGTCACGACTCCGCGCGTGCATCGTCGCGGCATGCCCGAAGTCCTCGAACGGCCGCAGGTAGCGCTCGTCGCGCCGCCACATCAGCTCGTTGTGCCACTGCATCCCGGCCGCGAAGCCCCGGCCGTCGACGCGCTCGACCGTCTCGATCACGCCGTCCTCGGTGCGAGCGGTCGCGGCCAGGCGCCTGCCCGTGGACGCGACGCACTGGTGGTGGAACGAGTTCACGACCGGCTCGCCGCCGGCCATCCACCGCTCCACCGCCGATCCGGGCTGCGTCACGATCCGGTGCCAGTGCTCGCCGGGCGGTTCCAGCGCGAGGTCGCGCCAGCTGTGCCGGTGCCGGTGCGCTCCCTCGTGCAGCGTCTCGACGTCCTGCGTCAGCGTCCCTCCGTCGGCCACCGCCATCACCTGGATGCCGCGGCAGATCCCGAGCACCGGCATGCCGCGCTCGAGCGCCCCGCGGGCCAGCTCCAGCTCGAATGCGTCCTCCTCGTCGGGCGCCGGCTTCGTCAGCTCGTGCTGCTCGTGACCGTAGTGCCGCGGGTGGACGTCGTCGCCGCCCGACAGGAGCACGCCGTCCAGCATGTCGAGCAGCTGCGGCACATCGCCGACCGAGGTGCGGCGCGGCAGCATGATCGGCAGCGCGCCGAGCCGCTCCAGCGGATCGCGCAGGCCGGGCTCGGTCTCGCCCAGCATCGAGTCGGCCAGCATGATCGTGTAGCCGATCACCGGCCGGCGCCGCGTCCCGGTCACCGCAGCCACGCGCGTACCAGGGCGTTGGCGAACCCCATGCCGTAGCGGAAGTGTGCCGGCTTCTTGCTGATGCCCGAGATGCGCTGCGTGATCGTCACCGGCACCTCGACCGAGCGCAGCTTCTTCTTCGACGCCTCGACGATGAACTCCGAGTTGTGGAACTGATCCTGCCGGAACTCGAGCCCGCGCAGGGCCTGCGTGCGGATCGCCCGGTACCCGCACGCCGGGTCGGTGACCTTGCTCCAGGTCAGCAGCGACAGCAGCTGGGCGAAGAGCTTGATCCCGAGCTCCCGCGCCGCATGGTTCGGATCGGCGTCGCCGAGCACGCGCGAGCCGCCGACCACGTCAACCTCCCCGGCCACGATCGGCGAGACGAGGCGCGACAGCTCCGACGGCTGGTGCTGGCCGTCCGCGTCCATCGTCACGACGATCTCGGCGCCGGTCACCAGCGCCAGCCGGTAGCCGGTGCGCAGAGCGGCGCCCTGGCCGCGGTTCATCGGGAGACGCACCGCGGCCGCGCCGGCCGCCCGTGCGGCCTCGGTCGTCCGGTCGGCCGACCCGTCATCGATCACGATCGCGTGCAGCGGCAGGTTGCAGATCCGCTCGGGCAGCGCCTCGAGCACGTGGTGGATGTTCCCGGCCTCGTTGTAGGCGGGGATGACGACGGCAATCCCGCCCGCGAACGCCTCCGGGCGCCCGTACTGCTGGAACTGCTCGAGCGCCAGGTTCTCGATCAGCCGGGTCAGGTCGCGCCGCGACCGCTCCTGCCGACCGGACAGCGAGAACGCAAACAGGTACATGATGGCCACGGCGAGCACCGTCGCGCCGAGGATCTGCCGTCCGCCGCCGCGCTTGAAGCTGAACTCATCGAACCCCCACCCGATCACCTCCGGCACCGCCGACAGCACGAGCAGCGGCAGCACGAACACCAGGAACCGCATCAGCAGGTCGCCGTTGCCGATCTTGCCCTCCCGGTAGCTGCGGATCGTGAGCAGCGCGAAGGCCAGCGCCACGAGCAGTCCGGCGGTGCGAAGCGGCGTCAGCGGGATGCCCATGCCTCCCTAGTCGACCTTGGCCAGCGGCCGGCCGCGCCACAGGGTGCTCGGGTTGATGCCCTCGGCGATGACCCGGTGCTTGTAGCGCTCGATCGTCTGGAGCACGGACTCGATCAGCGTCTCGGAGAGCAGCGCCGGCCGCAGCCCGAGCGACGGCAGCTTCGTGTGCACCGGGTTGTAATAGTGCTCCTCGAGCTCGACGCGCGGGTTCTGCAGGTTGTCGACGGTCACGTCGACGCCGAGCACGCCCGCTGCCTCGCGCACCTTCTCCGCCAGCTCCGCCACGGTGAACGACTCCGTGAACTGGTTGTAGACGCGGAACTCGCCCGGGTCGGCGGGGTTGTCGGCGGTCAGCTCGACGCACTGCAGCGTGTCGACGATGTTCAGGAACCCGCGCGTCTGGCCGCCCGTGCCGTAGACGGTCAGCGGATGGCCGATCATCGCCTGCACGCAGAAGCGGTTGAGCGCGGTGCCGAACGCCTGGTCGTAGTCGAACCGCGTCAGCAGGCGCTCGTCGAGCTTCGTCTCGGGGGTCTCGATGCCGTACACGACGCCCTGGTTCAGGTCGGTCGCGCGGATGCCCCAGATCCGGCAGGCGAAGTGGATGTTGTGGCTGTCGTGCACCTTCGACAGGTGGTAGAACGAGCCGGGCAGCTTCGGGAACGGCAGCGTGTCCTTGCGGCCCTTGTGCTCGATCTCGATGTAGCCCTCTTCGATATCGATGTTGGGCGTGCCGTACTCGCCCATCGTGCCCAGCTTGACCAGGTGCGCATCGGGGACGTGGTCGCGCATCGCCCACAGCAGCTTCAGGGTGCCCACGACGTTGGCCTGCTGCGTGATGACGGCGTGGTCGACGCTCTGCATCGACCACGGGGCGCTCGGCTGCTCGCCGTAGTGGATGATCGTCTCCGGCTGGAAGTCGCGGACGATGTCGGCGACGAAGGTGCCCTCGGCGATGTCGCCGACGTGCGACTCGATCGCCTTCCCGGATACCTCCCGCCAGGCGGCGATGCGCTCGTCGAGCGTCGCGATCGGCGTCAGCGAGTCGGTGCCGGCCTCCTGGTGCCAGCGGCGGCGGGCGAAGTTGTCGACCACCGCCACCTCGTGCCCCTTGCCCGAGAAGCGCATGGCCGTGGGCCAGCCCAGGTAGCCGTCGCCGCCCAGAATCAGTACTCGCATCCGCGTGCTCCCAGTCGTGGTTGGTGCGCGTGGCGAGCCGACCGGCCGCCGGTGTCAGATTCTCCCATACGCCACTGACGATGAGCGCCGATAGCTCTAGACTCCCGCGCCGATGTCCTCGCGATTCGAACCGGTGGCGCTGCTCGCCGCGCCGGCCGGTCTGCTCGCTGCCCGCCTGCTCGGCATCGACGCGCTCGCCGTCTGGTGCGCGTTCGCCGTCTGCGTGATGCTGCCCGGCTGGGGCGCGATGCGGCTGCTGCGCGTCGAGCGCGAGCTGGGCCTCGCAGGCGCCGCCGTCGTCTCGACATCCCTCGGCCTGGCGGTGTGGATCGCCCCGCTGGCCGCGGCGTTCGTCGCGGGCCTACCGCTCGGTGCGCCGCTTGCCGTGGTGATCGCGGCGGGCGTGGTGCTCTGCCTGGCCGCACTCACCCGGCCGCTGCTGTTCGAGCGGGTCGAGTGGTGGGAGGTCGTTGCGGGCGCGCTCGCGGCGGCCGCGTTCGGCCTCGTGGCGTGGCGCCTCTCGACGGGAATCATCTCGGATGCGCTGTTCCACGTCGGGCGGATGCGCAAACTGGCCGATCTCGGCTCGCTGTCGATCACCGACATCTCCTCCTATCGCGACGGCGCGCCGCACGCCGGCTACGCGTTCCCCCTTCTGCACGCCGCGTTCGCCGGAACCGCTCGCGTCGCCGGGGTCGACGTCGCCACCGCGTTCGTCTACCTGCTGCCGCTCTGTGCCTTTCTCGCCATGACAGGCGCCTTCGCGGTGGCCCGGTCGCTGACCGGCTGGACGGCGGCCGGATACCTGGCCGCCGCGGTGCTCGCATGGGACCTCGTGACGCTCATCAACGGGCTGATCATGCAGGTCAACCAGCCGCCCGTGTTCACGTTCTTCGTACTGACTCCGGCGGCGCTCCTGCTCTTCATCGGGGCGATGCGGGGATCTCGGTCAGCCGCGTGGGCGGCCATGGCCGCCGTCACCGTGATCGCGCTCGTGCATCCCACGTACGCGGCGCCGTCGCTCGCCATCGCGGTCGGCATCGCACTCGGATCCTGGCGTGCCCACGTCCGCATGCCGCCCGTCGCGCTCGAGGCGCTGGGGGCGTCGTTCGTCGCCAGCGGCGCCGTTGCGGCGTGGATCTGGTGGGTGGCGATCGACGGCGGCCAGCGCCGCCACGTCATCACGCACTCCGACGAGTTTCTCCACCACGGCGCCCGCGCGATCCTCATGTATCCGTGGGCGCCAGTCTTCGGAAGAGGGTATGTCCTGATCGCCGTGCTGGGGCTCGTGCTGCTGGTGCGCTATCGCGACATGCTGCCGGCGGCCGGCGCGATGCTGGCCCCGCTGGCGCTGCTGCTGGTGCCCGGTGTCAGCACGGCGGTGCTCGCGGTGAGCGGGATGGGGCAGTTCCACCGCTTCTGGCAGGTGCTGCCCTGGCCCGAGGTGCTGGCCGCCGCGGCCTGCGTGGTTGCCGGGCTGCTCGGGTGGCGCCGCGGCCTGGCGCTCGCGATCGCGCTCGCGGTCGTCATGGACGTGGCGCGCGTGCAGCACGGGTTCTGGCGGCAGCCGACGAGCATCATCGTGATCGCCGCCCTGATCGCGGTGCTGATCACGCTCGTCGCGCGGCCGCGCAAGATCGTCGACGCCGGCCCCTGGTGGGTGTCGTCGCTGCTGGTCGCGGGCATCATGCTGGGACCCGTCTGGCATGGGTACGACCGGGTCTGGAACGAGGCGAAGGCGGGCCCGCACCGCCAGGTTCGCGACGACCTGCGGACCGTGCTGACTCCGGACGTCTGGCGGTATTTCCGCCGGCTGCACGGTCCGCCGCCGGTGGTGCTCGGCGAGGACCACCGGGTCTTCGAGCTGCTCGCCTACGCGGACGTGTACGCCGCGGCGCTGCCCGAGGCGCGCTCTCGGGCGGAGCCGAAGGTGGACACCCAGGGGCGGCTGCAGGACGAGGTCAGGTTCTTCGATCCGACCACCGCGCCGGCGGAGCGAACCGCGTTGATCCACCGGCTGCACGCGGGCTACGTCCTGCTGGACACGGAGGGGCAGTCCGACGTGGCGCCCCAGATCCTTTCGCAGCCGGGCCTCCGTCTCGTCTACCGCGGTCCGCGGTTCGTGATCCTCCGCGTCGAGCGGTAGAGCGCCTCGCGCTCGCCCGGCGGCAGCCCGGCGGGAAGCAGCACGAGGTACACGGCTCCGGCGGCGGCCCCGGTGGCAAGCAGCGCGACGAACCAGGCGTCGCTCGAGGTCGCCGCGTGCGCGAGCAGCGCCGCCGTCAGGCACCCGGCGGCCGGCAGGAGCAGCCGGCCGTAGTCGCCGGTGTACGGCTGGATGCCGACCGTGCGCGCGACCTGCACCAGCCGCAGCAGGTTGACCCCCCCGATCGCGACGGCGGACGCGATCGCCGCGCCCTCGATCCCGTACGCAGAGGAGAGGGGAGCGGCCAGCGCGACGAGCACGGCCACCGCGACGACATTGTCGACGAGATCGAGCCCCGTGCGGCCGACCATGATCAGCACGAAGGCGACGCTGCCGGTGGCCACGTTGACCAGCTGCCCGGCGAGCAGGATGCGGAGCGCGTCCTCGCCGCCCTGGTAGCGCGGCCCGAACGCGGCCAGCACGTCCGCGGCCCCGACCCAGAGGATGATCACGACGGGCACGGTGGCGGCGAGCGCCCAGCGCGTCGCGCTCTTGAACAGGCTGTCCAGCTCCTCCCGCATGCCGCGCGCGTGGAGGTCGGCCGCGAAGGGGGAGAAGAGCAGGTTCACGGAGGTGAGGAAGAGCAGGAGCACCTGCGAGATGCGGCCGACGGCCGCGTAGGTGCCCACCTGTGCGTCCGACACGTAGCCGCCGACCACCCAGAGGTCGGCCCAGAACAGCGCCTGGGCGAGGAGCGCAGACGGGGCGCGGGGAAGGCCGAAGCGGACCGCCGCCCGCACCTCCTCCGGCGTCGCCGGCCGGTCGCCGAACCCTGCGCTTGCGCTGCGCCAGAGCGCCCGCGCGGCGATCGCGCCGAGCAGCCACGATGCGTCGTAGCACCAGACCGCGGCGTCGATGCCGCCGCCGGCGGCGAAGGCGGCCCCGGCGAGGAGGATCCATGTCAGCGGCTGACCGATCCAGAACACCCACAACGTGGGTGCCATGGCCTTGAGTCCGCGGGTCGCTCCCAGGTAGACGTTGGCGGCGGCCGCCAGCGGCACCGACGCCGCCGCGATGGCGATCTCCCGGTCCCCTGCGACGATGGCGACCGCGCCGATCGCAACGGCCGCGGCGACGCTGACGCCGAATGCGATCGCGGTGCACCGCTCGACCAGGCTGCGCAGCGTCGCCAGCCGGTCGGCACCGCGCCGGATGGCAACGTCGCGGACGGCGGACAGATCCATCCCGAAGCGGCTGCCGGCCGCAGCGACGAACGCGACCTGAACCGCGACGGTGACCACGCCGAGGCCCGGCCGTCCCAGGTGGCGTCCCATGAGCACCTGCACGCCGAACGCCGCCGCCACGCCGGCGGCGAGGCCGACGATGTTGAGGGCGGTGCCGGAGAGGAGGGTGCGGTGGTCGCTCATCGCGGTGTGCTGTGCGTCGTAGTGTTTCTCACGGCTCGGCGGTCTTCGCCCGCTTCGCCTTCGATCAGGGCGGCGTCGACGGCGGCCCGGGGTGACCGGTCGCCGGCGACGTTGCCCGCCGGGCGCATCTGGGTAGCATCGGGCAACGCGGCTGAGCAGCACAGACCGCCCACTGTCTGTCCGCGAGGAGCTGTCGTATGCGTCGGTGGGTTGGAGGATCAATTGCCATGGTCGCCGTGGCGGCGGCGATCGCCGCCGTGGCCGGGCCGCGCCTCGACCGCGATGCCATCGCGCACGAGCGGGCCGCGTCTTCGACGCCACATCCGCGTCCCGCCCCGCACCACGCGCATCGGGCCGTGCCGGCGCGGCGGCCCAGCCGGGCGCCGGTGCCGATCCTGATGTACCACGTGATCGGTGAGCCGTCCGCCGGGGCGCCGTATCCGGGCCTGTTCGTGACGCCCTCGGCGTTTCGCGGGCAGGTGGGGTGGCTGCGCGTCCACGGGTTCCGGGCCGTCACGCTCGACAGGGCGGTGGCCGCATGGGCCGGGCACGCCTCGCTGCCCCGCCATCCGGTCGTGCTCTCGTTCGACGACGGCTACCTCGGCGACTTCACCGTCGCGCGCCCGGTGCTCGCGCGGCTCCACTGGCCGGGGGTGCTCAACCTGATCGTGAGCCGCATGCGTCCCGGCGACAGCGCGAGCCTGACGCGCGGAATGGTGCGCGGGCTGATCCGCCGCGGCTGGGAGGTCGACTCGCACACGATGACCCACCCTGACCTGACCGCGCTCTCACCGGCCGCGCTGCGGCGGGAGGTGGCGAGGTCTCGAGAGCTCCTGCGCAGGATGTTCCACATCCCGGTCGAGGGCTTCTGCTACCCCGCCGGGCGGTACGACGCGGGTGTGCTGGCCGGCGTGCGGCGTGCCGGCTACCGGTTTGCGACGACCGAGATCCCTGGAGCGGCGGTGGCCACCGGAAACCGGCTGCTGCTGCCGCGGATCCGGGTGTCGGCAGGGGAGCGCGCGGGGCAGCTCGGCTCGGTTGTCGAGCGGGCGCTGACCGCGGCTCACTCGAGGTAGCCGAGCCCGCGCAGGCGCTCCTCGACCTCTCGCTCCTCGTCGTCGGAGAAGACGCCGGTGGGCTCGTGCTGCGCGGCTGTGTCCGGGGCGGCGCTCGCCTCGACGCCGAGCGCATGGGTGATCCAGCCGGCGAAGTCTGCGAGCGAGATCTCCGGCCCCTCGCCGCCGGTCACGTCTGCGCCGGCGGCGACGTAGATGCCCTCGGGGCGGTGGTCGCCCGAGAGCCAGTCCGCCTGCTCCACCATCTGCCGGGCGTGGGTCAGGCTGTACAGCGGGGCCGGCTCGAGCAGCAGGTCGGGGGCGCGGTCGAGATACGGTCCGCTGAGCACGTCCTCCTTGCGCCGCACCGAGGCGATCGGGTGCCTCCCCGTCGCGGGATCGACGAATCCCAGCAGCGACGTGGCCAGCCGGTCGCGAACGCGCTCGTAGTCCTCAGGTGAGACCGACCCCTGCGGCTCGCGCCCGGCGAGCGCGATCGAGACGCCCTCGCCGGTGGAGGTGACGCTCGTGTAGGCGCGTGTGCGCGACCAGTCGATTGGCGTCGTGGGGACGGCCACCTTGCCGTGGAGGCCGAGCTTGTCGTATGCGACGCGGGCGATCGAGCGGATGCGGCCCCAGGCGAGCAGCGAGATGAGCGCGCTGCCGCGGCCGGTGCGAAGGACGCCGAGGTGCTCGAGCACGCGGTTCATGTTGAGCGCCCGGGTCACGGGCTGGTGGCCGTGGTCGGACATCAGGATGACGAGGTCGCCGTCGTCCGTGCGCTCGATCAGCGTGCCGAGCTCCTCGTCGAGCAGGCGGTAGACGTCCTTCACGCGCTCGGCGACCCGGCTGTTCGACGCCGTGGCGAAGTTCGGGTGGCCGGGGTGGACGTACTCGAGCAGGCAATGCTGGATGCGGTCGGGCGAGACGAACACCATGCAGGCTGCGTCCCAGCGCTGCTCGTCGAGCAGCGCGCGCATGGCGGCGGCGCGGTGGCGGGTGACGTCCTCGACGTCGGCGATCAGGTCGAGCGGACGGTGGCGGAAGGTCGTCCAGGAGCCGCCGTTGATCGGCCAGCCGAGGCGCGGGCCGGCATCGGCGGGATGGCTGTACGTGGTGCCCTGCGGGATCACGCCGCCGGCGATGGCAACGCCCTTGATCTCGGGTGGGGGGTAGGTGAGCGGGATGTTGACGACGAGGCTGGTGCGGCCGGCATGGGTGAGCTGCTCGGGCCAGGTGGGAGCGAGGATCGACTTCGAGGAGACGGGCAGGCGGCGGGTGGCGCCGGGACGGTACTCGAGGATGTCGAAGACGCCGTGGCCGGCAGGATCGCGGCCGGTGAGGAAGGTCGGCCATGCGGCCCAGGAGTGGGACGGGAGGCACGAGCGGGAGATGCCCCTGCGCCCGCGGGCGATCAGCGCAGCGAGGTTGGGCAGATCACCCGCCGCGAGCAGCGGATCGAGGATCTCCCAGTCGGCGCCGTCCCAGCCGACGATGAGCACTCGGTTGGCCATGGGGCGGACACTAGTGGCTGAAAGCGAGCCCACCCCGGCACGTCGGCGCGCGTGATCGGCCTGTCCGGCGACGCGCGACGAGACGTCTCGCGGCTGATACGGTCGTCGTTCCCAGTCCCAGATTCCGACCCCGCGTCGCAGCTCTGCAAAGGAGTGAGCCATGTCCTCGACGGATCAGCCGGTTGTCAACCCGAACAAGGCGTTGTGGGAGAAGGGCGACTTCACGCGCATCGCAGCGACGATGCGGGAGAGCGGCGAGGCGCTGGTGAGCACGCTCGGCATCCGAGAGGGCATGGATGTGCTCGACCTCGGCTGCGGTGATGGCACGACCGCCGTACCGTCGGCGCGACTCGGCGCCAACGTGCTGGGCGTCGACATCGCCCGGAACCTCGTGGCTGCCGGCAACGCGCGGGCCGAACGCCTGGGGCTCGACAATCTCCGGTTTCAGGAAGGCGATGCAACGGACCTGAGCGGGCTCGCGGACGACAGGTTCGACCTGGTGGTCAGCATCTTCGGTGCCATGTTCGCGCCGCGACCTGCCGACGTCGCCAAGGAGACCGTGCGCGTGACGCGGCCCGGTGGCCGGATCGTGATGGGAAACTGGATCCCCAACGATCCGACCTTCGTCGCACAGCTGCTGCGCATCAGCATGGCGTACTCGCCACCTCCACCCGAGGGGTTCATCAGCCCCATGCTGTGGGGCGTCGAGGACACGGTGGTGGAGCGGTTCACGAGCGCGGGAGTTCCAGCCGAGCGGATCTCGTGCGAGCGCGACATCTACACGTTCCAGTTCGCCGGCACGCCCTCGGACTACCTGGCCGAGTTCAGGGACTACTACGGGCCGACCATGAACGCCTACGCCGCCGCCGCAGCCGACGGACGTCAAGACGCGCTGCACGCGGAGCTCGATGCGCTGATCCATGAGCACAACGCAAGCGGCAGCGAGGAGACCACCACCATCCCCGCCGCGTTCCTGCGCGTCACCGTCCACGTCTGAGCAGCGGCGCACCGTCCCCGGCGGGGGGCACCGGCCTCACGGAGTCGGCGCATACTCATACACAGGTTGTGTATACTCATGCACATGTCTGTGCTGGCCCCGCCCGCGACCGCCACGGTCGCCGTCCACGGCTCCTCCGGCTTCGCCGGCCGCGAGCTGCTGCGGCTGCTCGCGGCGCATCCGCGGATGCGCGGGGTCGCATGCACGACCGAAGCGCGCGCGCCGGCCCAGTGCGATCTCGCCCTCCTGGCGCTCCCCCATAGCGTCTCCGGCGAGGTTGGTCGGGAGCTGGCCGGTGCGCGCGTCCCTGTCGTCGACCTCTCCGCCGATCTCCGCGGCGAGTGGCAGTACGGGCTGCCGGAGCTGCACCGCGACGCCATCGCGAGCGCCCCCGCCGTCGCCAACCCGGGCTGCTACGCCACCGCAGCCGTGCTCGCCCTCGC
>DASWRM010000004.1 GCA_036403155.1 Gaiellales bacterium
GTGTACGCCAACACGATCAAGGGCGAGCACCCCGAGCGCGCCGAGCAGGCGTTCGAGCTGGCCGACCTGTTCGCGAAGCACGCGCGCAGGCGGGTGAACGACCTGTTCTCCGCGGTGTTCGCCAACGACGACGACGCCTCGTACAAGACGGCGCAAAAGGTGCTCGAGGGCCGCTACACGTGGCTCGAGGAGGGCATCGCGGATCCGTCGGGCGATGGGCCGATGACGGCGGGGCAGCCCGAGCCGATCGGCGAGACGGCAGGGCCGGTCAGCACCAATGGCAACGAGCCGGTGGCCGCCGCCGCAGCCGGTTGACCGTCGATCCGCAGATAGCCGCGTTACTGGAACGCGTGAACGCGGCGCGCCCTCTTTCGGAGGGAACGCCGGAGGAGGGCCGTGCCGCGTTCCGGCTGCTGAACCAGCTCGCCGCGCGGGTCGTGCCGCAGGTCGAGGTCGGGTCGGTGGAGGAGGTGTCCGACGCGCCCGTGCCGATGCGGATCTACCGCCCGTCGGGTGACGCGATCGCGACGCTGATGTTCATCCACGGCGGCGGCTTCGTGATCGGGGACCTCGACTCGTACGACGCGCAGTGCCGGATCCTGTGCTCACGAGTCGGCGTGACGGTGGTGAGCGTCGACTACAGGCTCGCGCCGGAGCATCCGTTCCCGGCGGGCGTCGAGGACGCGCTCGCTGCGTTCGACTGGGTGGCCGAGCACGAGGCGGGGCCGATCGTGGTGGGCGGCGACTCGGCTGGCGGCAACCTGTCGACGGTCACGGCCCAGGCGCGCCGTGATTCCGGCATCGCTGCGCAGCTCCTCATCTACCCGGCGGCCGACCTCGCCAACGAGTATCCGTCCATGGAGGAGAACGGAGAGGGTCTCTTCCTCACGCGCGACGACATGGACTGGTTCCACCACCACTACCTCGGCGAGGACGACGCGGCGCGCTCCGACCCGCGCGCCTCGCCGTTGCTGGCGGACGACCTCTCGGGGCTGCCGCCGGCGCTCGTCTACACCGCGCAGTACGACCCCCTGCGCGACGCCGGCGACGCCTACGCCGAGGCCCTCTCGGCGGCCGGGGTGGAGGTCATCCACCGCCGCTTCGAGGGCCTCGTACACGGGTTCTTCGGGCTCGGGCCGCTGAGCCGGGCCGCGCAGGCCGCGATCGACCAGATCTGCGACGACCTGCGCGGCGTTCTGGCTGAGTCCGGCTAGGCCGGCTAGGCCGGCTGCACCGTCGGCATCGTGCCGCTCGGCCGCTGCGCGCGGCGACGGTCGCGGCGGCGCGCCAGCGCACGCAGCGGCGCCATCACGGCCTTCACGACGGGCGCGGGCGGGAACGGGGCCTTCACCTCGTCCTTGAACTCCTCGACGAAGAGCGCCAGGTCGAGTGGCTTCGGCATGCCCTTGCTGTTGGTGCGGCCCTCCTCGGCGAGGCGGACGGTCGTCTCGAACAGCTGCTCCATCTTCAGTGCGGGGCGGATCTCGACGCGGCACTGCGACGGCTCGTCACCCGCGTTCGCGAAGTTGTGGACCTTGCCCGGCGGCACGACGACGACCTCGCCCGGGCCGGCCACGATCGTCTTCAGGCCGTAGCGGAACTTCATCGTGCCGGCCGTGACCTCGAAGCGCTCCTCCTGCAGCGGATGGATGTGCAGCCCTGGGACATGGCCACCCGGCGGCAGCGCCAGGTCGATCGCCACCAGCTCGCCGTTCGTGTCGGTCGAGGTCTGCCGGAAGCCGATCCGCTCGCCCGTGACCGGGTTTTCGACCATCTGTCCTGCGTATGCCATTTCAGTGACCTTTCGGGGGAGTCCAAGTCGATGTGGTGCAAGTCTCGGCTGGTGCGACCCGTCGGTCATCCGCCCAGGTGGCGATTTGCAGGGAGTCCGGGGGACGATTTTCAGCCGTCCTCCAGGCGGACCCGGTGTACGTCCGTGGGATGGGGCCGTGTCACCCTTGTCGAGTGCGATGCGTGGCCACGACCCTGGTCCTCCTGGCGCTGCTCGGCGGCTGCGGCTCCTCGGGAAGCGGCCACCGAACTGCAGCCACCAGCCCGCAAGCGAAGACGTCTCCATCGGCGGGGCCGGACAAGGGCCCGCCTAGCTCGTTCCGCCGCCTGAGCACGCCGACGCATCCGCCGGCGCATTCGGTCGAGGTACCGATCCTCACCTACCACCGCGTCCACGAGTTCGCGACCGAGCAGACGAAGTCGATCCCGGACCTCACGGTCGAGCCGTCGACGTTCGCGGCCGAGATGGCGGCGCTCGACCGCGCCAACTACCGCACCATCAGCCAGACCCAGCTCTTCGAGGCCATGTACCGCGGTGCCGCGCTGCCCCGCAGGCCGGTGCTGCTCACGTTCGACGACGGCTACGTCGACCACGTGAAGCAGGTGCTGCCGGTGCTCGAGCGGCATCACATGGTCGCGACCTTCTACGTCATCACACGCCGGACGCACGAGCCTGGCTTCCTCACCGGCGCACAGATCCGGACGCTCGAAGCCGCGGGGATGGACATCGGAGCGCACACGCGCACCCATCCGTCGCTCACGGCCCTGTCGCCGAGCGCTCTGCGCGACGAGGTGACCGGCTCGCAACTGGACCTGCGCCGGCTGCTCGGCCACCCGGTCTACTGGTTCGCATACCCATACGGCGTGTTCAACCAGGCCGTGGAGGCAGCGGTCAAGCACGCCGGATTCCTGCTCGCGACGACCACGCAGGGCGGCACCCGCGCGTCGACGCTCGCCCCGCTCACGATCCCACGGCTGCACGTGGGGCGGGGCGCCACTGCAGCCACCGTGCTGGGGCTCGTGAGGGGGAGCATCGGCTCTGCGGCGCCACCCGGCAGCGGCTGATTGCGTGGGTACGCTTGCGCCATGACCGAGCACGCGCGCCACTACACCGTCGAGCAGGCGAACGCCGCCCTCGAGTGGGTGAGCGAGCGGCTCGAGCGTCTGCGCGCTGCGCGCTTGCAGCTGTCGGACGAGGACGCGCGCGCCGCGCTGGGCGAGGCGGCACCGGCGAACGGCGGGGGCGCCCCGGGACGGGTCGTCTCCGAGGCCTTCCTCGAGCTGCAGCGAGCACTGGGAGAGCTGCAGTCGATGGACGTGGTCCTGCGCGACCTCGAGCGCGGGCTCGTCGACTTCCCCGCTCTACGC
>DASWRM010000005.1 GCA_036403155.1 Gaiellales bacterium
CACGAGTGAGCGCTACGTTCACCTCGCTCGCGGCGTGGATGCGCAGCGCGCAGAGTTGATCGCGAGTCAGGTGCTCGGCTCGGGAGGCGGCGAGGTGATCGCCCGGTGAAGGTCTTGGATGGCCTCGAGCGGCGTGCGACCGCTCCCAACCGGCCCGCTCCCGTAGCGACGACCGTCATCGCGCGCCGCACCAATCAGCCAAACCCTTCCATTCTGGTTCTCGTAGAGGGTCGGCCCCAGCGCCAACCAGCCGAGGCCGAGAAGCTCCTGCACGATTTCGCCGGCCTCCAACTGGTCGCGCGTGCAGTCCGAGCAGACGAATCGATCTTGCGGCGACGAGGCGGGGCCTGGCTTGTGTTCGCCGCAGATTGTGCAGGTGCCGTATCCGATTGCCATTGTGAGAATGTTGTGAGAAACCGGAACCCGGCGGCGATCAGCTACGACGCATATACCGCTTGGTTACTAGGCTCCTCGGGCAGGATTCGAACCTGCAACCCTCCGGTTAACAGCCGGATGCTCTACCGTTGAGCTACCGAGGAACGGCGGGGTCAGTCTACCAGCGCCCCTTCCGTCTATCGGCGGCGCTGCGGGAGATCTGAGACCGTCGGCGCCTAGTCGATCAGGTGGCGCAGGTCGGCGTGCTCGCCGGCCGCGGCCAGCCGCCGCAGCGTCCGTGTCTCGATCTGGCGGACGCGCTCGCGGGTGACGCCGAACCGGCGTCCCACCTCCTCGAGCGTGTGCTGCTGACCTCCGCCCAGGCCGTATCGAAGCTCGAGGATCATCCGCTCGCGGTAGGGCAGCGTCTCCACCAGCTCGGCCACGCGGGTGTCGCGCTGCGCCTCGGCCATGTCGTCGCCCGGCTTCATCAGCCGCTCGTCCTCGATCAGCTCGCCGAGCTCCGTGAAGTCCTCGCCCACCGGCGCTGCCAGTGAGACCGGCTCCTGGGACACGCGGCGGAGGTGCTCGACCTTCTCCGGCTTCAGCTCCATCGCCTCGGCCAGCTCGTCGGTCGACGGCGCCCGCCCGAGCTTCTGGGTCAGCTGGCGCTCGATCCGCGCCATCCGGTTGATGGTGTCCACCACCTGCGCGGGCACGCGGATCGTCCGTCCCTGATCGGCCAGCGCGCGCGTGACGGACTGGCGGATCCACCAGGTCGCGTACGTCGAGAAGCGATGGCCGAGCCTCCAGTCGTAGCGCTCGACCGCCTTCATGAGCCCGAGGTTCCCCTCCTGGATGAGGTCGAGGAACGACAGGCCCCGGCCGGAGTACCGGCGGGCGACCGAGACCACCAGGCGCAGGTTCGACTCGATCAGCCGCTGCCGGGCGCGCTCGTCGCCATGCTCGAGCGCCTTTGCCAGCGATACCTCCTCAGCGGCCGTCAGCAACGACACCTGCGAGATCTGGCGCAGATACATGCCCACGGTGTCCTCCGTGGGACCTGGCGACGCCTCGAGCGCGAGCTCCAGGTCGTCCTCGTCCGGCTCGACGGCGTCGTCGGCCGGCTCGGGAGCGATCTCCGACATGGCTATGGGGACTGCCTCTGGGACGGTTAGAGAGACCGGATGGTCTCGAGGATCGTCAGCCGTCGCTCCTGCATCTCCTGCAGGCGCTGCTGCTGGCTCAGAGACAAGTCGGCGTTTTGCTGCAGTCCCTTTAGCTCGTCCTCGACTCGCCGGAGGCTCAGCTTCCAGTACAGCTCCTCCAGCACTCGCTGGGACGTGGCCTCCTGCGAAGCCAGCGCCGTCAGCTCGGCGATCATGGGTGCCCACGCACGTTCCTCCTCTGGAGCCAGCTCGCCCGCGAGTCGCCGACGAACCACCGTCGCGGCCTCCCACCGCGCCGGGTCAGCGAAGTGTGCCACATCCAGAGAACAAAGCAAGTCGAGGCCCCGCTCGGGGAACGCCATGCAGAGGCCGAGGAACAGCCGCTCGTCACGCTCGCGGGCAGACATGCCGACCCGCGGAACCGACCGCGAGCCGTTCCCCGACGGCGCCGCCGGGCGGTCGACGAGCCGCGCCGCGAGGTCGTCCGAGAGATCCAGGCGATCTGCCGTGATGCGGACGAGCTCGTCGCGCTCCACGGACGGCTCGGAGGCCGACAGCAGCGCGCGCACCCTTGCGTACCGGTCGTCCCGACTACCTTCGGAGGCAAGCGCCAGGCTGACGCGGTAGGTCAGATAGGGCTCCGCCTCGTCGAGCGCCCGCTCGAACGCGGCTACGTCGCCGGCCGCCACGTCCGCCGGGTCACGGCCGCCGGGGAGCCGGACGACCCGCACGTTCAAGCCCTTCCCGCGGGCGATCTCCATGCCGCGAAGCGACGCCTCCTGGCCGGCGGCGTCCGCGTCGAACGCCAGGAACACCGTCGAGCAGAGCCGGCGCAGCTCGGTCACCTGGCCCTCGGTCAGCGCCGTTCCCATGGAGGCGACCGCGCGGTCGACGCCCGTCTGATGGAGCATCAGCACGTCGGTATACCCCTCGACGACGATCGCGGAGCCGTGCTGTGCGATCGCACGCCGGGCGTGGTCGAGCCCGTACAGGATGTCGCTCTTGCGGAACACGACGCCGTCCGAGGTGTTCAGGTACTTGGGCGGCCGGCCGCCCGGCATCTGCCGCGCCCCGAAGCCGCGCACACGGCCGCGCGCATCGGTCAGCGGAAAGATCAGCCGCTCGCGGAACCGGTCATTTCCACGGACGGTCAGGCCGGCCTGGTCGAGCTCCGCGGCAGTGAACCCCTTCCCGAGCGCTGCCCGCTTCACGCGGTCGGGGGCGCGCGGTGCATACCCCAGGCGGAACCGCTCGGCGCCCTCACGCGCGATCCCTCGTTCCTCCAGGTACGAGCGCGCTGCGGCCGATTCCTCCGCCTCCCAGAGGAAGCGTTCGAAGAAGTCTGCAGTCGTGTCGAGCAGCTTCAACAGCCGCTCCCGCTGTGCGCGCCGACGGTCGGCCTCCGGGGAGGTCTCCTCGTACTCCAGCGTGACCGCATACCGGTCGGCCAGCCACTCCACCGCGCCCGCGAAGTCGAGCGCCTCGGTGGCCTCGACGAATCCGATCGCATCCCCCTTCGCCTGGCAGCCGAAGCAGTAATAGACCTTCGTCAGCGGGTTCACCCAGAACGAGCCCGTGCGCTCGTCGTGGAACGGGCAGCGCCCGCGCCACTCCCCACCCGACCGCTTCATCTGTGTGCGGCCGGAGACGAGATCGATCATGTCGACGGCCTCCTTGACGGCCTCGACGCTCTCGTTGCGGATCCGCGTCATCGCGGGGCGAGCAGCTCGTCGTATGCGCGGATGCAGTACCGGTCCGTCATGCCCGCCACCCAGTCCGTCGCCCGGGTCACGGCGTCCGGGTCGCCGGGGATGTCGTCCGCGTGATCGATGAAGTAGGCGAGCAGCGCCTCCACCATGTCAGCCGCCCGAGCGGTCTCACGGCGCGCGATCGGGCCCAGGTAGACGTTGTGGAACATGAAGCTGCGCAGCGAGAGCAGCGCCTCCGCCATCGTTGCCGACTGCCGCACGTCCCCCGCCACCTCGGATGTCTCGACCAGGTCGTGGACGAGCGCGTCGATGCGTTCAGAGGCTGTTGCCCCGAGCAGCGCGACCGGCCCCGGCGGGAGGTCGCGCTCGTCGAGAATCCCGGCGCGCAGCGCGTCGTCGATGTCGTGGTTCACGTACGCGAACCGGTCGACGAGCCGGACGATGGATCCCTCGAAGGTCGACGGCCGGCCGGCGCCCGTGTGGTGCAGGATGCCGTCCCGCACCTCCACCGTCAGATTGAGGCCGCGGCCGTCGTGCTCCAGCACGTCGACGACGCGAAGCGAATGCTCGTTGTGACGGAACCGGCGACCGTGCTCACGGCGAAGCAGCCGGTCGAGCGCCTCCTCGCCGGTGTGGCCGAACGGCGCGTGCCCCAGATCGTGGCCGAGCGCCACGGATTCTGCGAGGTCCTCGTTCAGCCGCAGCGCGCGCGACACGCCCCGTGCGATGCCGCACACCTCCAGCGTGTGGGTGAGCCGCGTGCGGAAGTGATCCCCCTCGGGGGCGATGAATACCTGGGTCTTCTGCTTGAGGCGGCGGAAGGCCTTCGAGTGCACGATCCGGTCACGGTCGCGCTGGAACGGCGTTCGGAGCGAGCAGTCCTCGTCGTCGTGTACCCGCCGCCCCGCCGTCCCGTACGACGGGACCGCGCGCGGGGACAGCGCCGCGGCCTCGACAGCGGCAATGTGCGCGGCAAACCGCTCGGCGACTGGCCCGGTGGGGTGCGGCATCCCGGGAATCCTACGCTGGGCGTGCCAGCCGGCGCGTGCCGGTGGTGTACCTAAAGGATCACGGGAACCGTGCCGCCGTCGGCGCTCCACGCGGCGCCGGTCACATAGGAGGCCCGCGGCGAGCAGAGGAATGCGATGACGGCCGCGATCTCGTCCGGCTCGGCCATGCGCTTCAGCGGGCGACCGGCTGCAACCGCTGCCAGCACGTCGTCCCGGCTGCGGTCGGAGCCGGCCGCGGTCTGGTCCGCCAGGCCACCTGCGGCGAGCCAGGCCGGCGACAGCGTCGGCCCCGGCGTCACGGCATTGCAGCGGATGCCGTCGCCGGCGTACGCGTCGGCGACCAGGCGCGAGACGGAGAGCACCGCTGCCTTGGTCACCGAGTACTCGGGCATCCCGCCGCTCGGCCGTTTGCCGGCCGTCGAGCCGACGTTCACGATGGCCGGATGCTGCGACGCGCGCAGATGCGGCAGCGCCGCGCGGATGCAGCGGACGTAGCTCATGACGTTCGTGTCCCACGCCGCCTGCCAGGCGGCGTCAGATGCGTCCTCGAAGGTGCCGATCCGGGAGGTGCCGACGTTGTTCACGAGCACGTCCAGCCCGCCCAGGGAGTCCACCGCCCCGTCCACCGACGCGCGACAGCCTTCGGCCGTGGAGAGATCAGCCGCGATTCCGGCGATACCGGCCTGTGCCGCCGCCTCGGCCGGGTCGCGAGACGCGATCGCGACGCATGCCCCTTCCGCATGGAGCAGCCGCGCGGTCGCGTGCCCGATCCCTGCGCTGCCGCCGGTGACCAGCACCCGAAGCCCTGTAAGGCCGAGGTCCATCTGGGGCGGCATCATATGATGGCTCGGATGACGCAGGTGCTCGTTGCCCGCCACGGCGAGACGGACTGGAATCGCGAAGGCCGCTGGCAGGGCCAGGGCGGCCCCGGGCTGAACGCGACCGGACGGGCGCAGGCGGCGGCGCTGGCCGAGCGGCTCTCGCACATCAGGCTCGAGGCCATCTACACCAGCGACCTGGCGCGTGCCGTCGAGACGGCCGCCATCGTCGGGGATGCGGTCGGCCTCGAGCCGGTTCCCGAGCCGGGCCTGCGCGAGGTCGACAACGGCGACTGGCGCGGGCTGACGCGCGCCCAGGTGCGTGCGGTCAACCCGGAGGGGTATCGGCGCTGGCTGCGTGGTGCGGCCGGCTGGAACGGCGGCGAGACCTACGACGACATGCACGTCCGCGTCATCGCGACGCTCGAGCGACTGCTCGGCCGGCACCGGCGCGGACGGATCCTGCTTGTGTCGCACGGCGGCGCCGTGCGCGCCATCGTGGCGCACGCGGCGGGCGCAGCAGGCCACGACCGCCGTCATATCGACGGCGCGCGGAACGGCAGCCTGACATCGGTCGCCACCACGCGCGGCGTCCTCCGGCTCGTCTCGTTCAACGACGACGGGCACCTGCCGCCGCTCCGCTGAGCCGCGCCGCCGGTTTGCTAGGGTGACGACCGGATGGAGGACTATACGTCCAAGTACAAGGGCGAGACGGTCGAGCTCGCGCTGTTCGGCGGCGAATACCAGGACGGCGTGCTGACCGCGTACTGCTATGTCGACGACGTCCCCCACATCGAGCTGAACAGCCACATCCTCGTCCCGCTCCAGAACGTGGCGAGCCTCCACTGCACGGGCCGCTGTGACGTCCAGGGCGATTGGCCCCCGCGGGGGTTCGAGGACGACGTGGGGCCGGAGTAGCGCCTCCGCGCGGCGCTCAGTCGCTTGATCGTCGCGGGGCACCCGCGGCACGGGGGTGGCTACCGCCGGTCCAATGAAACGGGAGCCCCGTTGCCGGGGCTCCCGTTTTCATTTAATCCGGCGGCGACCTACTCTCCCAGACCCTTGCGAGTCAAGTACCATCGGCGCTGAGAGGCTTAACTGCTCTGTTCGGAATGGGAAGAGGTGTTTCCCTCTCGCTATGACCACCGGAAATCGCGAAAGCTCGGGTGCCGGCGGAGCCGCGCACACCTTCAAAACTCCATAGCGGTTCATTGCGTTCTCTGAATCAAGACCTCGGATTATTAGTACGGGTCTGCTAAACACATTACTGTGCGTACACATCCCGCCTATCAACCTGGTGGTCTCCCAGGATCCTTACTCCCTCTAGGGGATGGGAGAGCTCATCTCGAGGTGGGCTTCCCGCTTAGATGCTTTCAGCGGTTATCCCATCCAGACGTAGCTAACCAGCGGTGCCCTTGGCAGGACAACTGATACACCAGAGGTCTGTTCAACCCGGTCCTCTCGTACTAGGGTCGACTCCTCTCAACTCTCCAACGCGCACAGCAGATAGGGACCGAACTGTCTCACGACGTTCTGAACCCAGCTCGCGTACCGCTTTAATGGGCGAACAGCCCAACCCTTGGGACCTACTCCAGCCCCAGGATGCGACGAGCCGACATCGAGGTGCCAAACCGCTTCGTCGATGTGGACTCTTGGAAGCGATCAGCCTGTTATCCCCGGAGTACCTTTTATCCGTTGAGCGACGGCAATTCCACTCTCTACCGCCGGATCACTAAGACCTACTTTCGTACCTGCTCGACTTGTTGGTCTCGCAGTCAAGCTCCCTTGTGCCTTTACACTCTTCGCACGATTTCCGACCGTGCTGAGGGAACCTTTGTGCGCCTCCGTTACATTTTAGGAGGCGACCGCCCCAGTCAAACTGCCCACCTGACACTGTTCCCCGTCCGGATAACGGAACGGAGTTAGAAGCCCAGAACACCAAGGGTGGTATCCCAAGGTTGGCTCCCCAAGGACTGGCGTCCCTGGTTCACAGCCTCCCACCTATCCTGGACAAAATGTCCCAGACTCCAATATCAAGCTGCAGTAAAGGTTCACGGGGTCTTTCCGTCTTGCTGCGCGTAATCGGCATCTTCACCGATACTACAATTTCACCGAGTCCTTCGTTGAGACAGCGCCCAAGTCGTTACGCCATTCGTGCAGGTCGGAACTTACCCGACAAGGAATTTCGCTACCTTAGGACCGTTATAGTTACGGCCGCCGTTTACCGGGGCTTGGATTCGAAGCTTCGCCCGAAGGCTAACCTCTCCTCGTGACCTTCCGGCACCGGGCAGGCGTCAGCCCCTATACGTCGTCTT
>DASWRM010000006.1 GCA_036403155.1 Gaiellales bacterium
GACCTCCACTCCGCCACGCGGGTGCTCTACAAGGACCACTGGTACCGGGCCGCATATCCAGGGGACGCGAGCGTGGTCGAGTCGGTGCTCCTCGTGATCATCGGGGTCATTGCACTGTTCTACTCCGTTGCCGCTCTCGCCGACGGGTTGCTCCCGGATTCTCCGGGCGAGCCTGCTGGGACAGCCAAGCCCAGCGGCGCCTGAACGCCCCGGCGCGACCTCCTGCCGGCGATCTGGCTGCCCGACCCGTCGATCCGGCGTGAGCGCGAGCTGGCCCGCTATGAGCCGCTAGATCGTGAAGCTCGCCTTCGCCGGGCTCTTGTCGAGCTGACCGAGCGCGTCTTTCGCGCGGATGAGGATGGTGTGGTGACCTTTGTTTAGGCCTTTGAAGACCGCCGGCGACGAGCACTTCGTGTAGGAGCCCTTGTCGACCTTGCACTCGAACTTCAGTGGCGCGCTCCCGCCGCTACCAGTGAAGGTGATCTTCACCTTCCGCTTCTTCTTGTCGACGGACTTGATCGTCGCCTTGGTGTTCGGCCTCTTGCTCGACCCGCACTTGCCCGACGCATAGTCGTTCGCGAAGGTCACCATGCCATCGCACTTCTTCTTGAACTTGTACGTCCCCGTCACGTGGAAGTTCGGCGAGCTGAAGCCATTCGCCGACCAGAAGGGGTCGCTGTTCACTCGGCTGGTGTCGATCGCCGGCAGCTCGAAGCTCGCCTTCCCTACCTCGGACACCGGGAAATGCACGCCATAGCTGACGTCACCTTCGGTCGCCGTGTTCGAGGGGTCCGTCGGGTAGGTGACGGTGAGCGGCGAGCCCTCGCCCGAGCAGCCATTGACGCCGGTGTGGAACTGACGGCCGCCTGGCTGGTCCGTATAGCCCTGAAACGTCGTGTTGACGCCTAGATCGCCCGCAAGGATGCTTGCGGCCATCGGCGACTCGCCGGAGTCCGTGATCTCGGTGCTCGTGCAGGACCACGAGTTCCCCTGATTGTCGTGCCCTTGGTCGGTCAACGAAGCGGGATCGATGTACGTGCCGCTTGTCCCGCCGTTCACGTCGATGCTGTCGAGATTTCGACTCGAGATCTTCACCTTCGGGAGCCAGAGGAGGAAAGCGGGATCCTCCGACTTGAGCGTCCAGGTGCCCGACTGCTCCTGCGTAACGGTGGTGGTGCCGTCGCTCGTGGTCTGCGTGATGTCCTCACTGACCGTGCCCTCGAAGCTCACCGTGTACTGGGCGCCCGGCACCGGGGCGCCTGCGGCATTCGATGCGCCCGCGCCCCCAGTCAAGCCAGCCGTGAGCGCCGCAAAAGCGATTGCCCTATGCCCCAGGTGGTGCCGCATGGTCTCCGTAAGAAACCGTCTAACCGCCTCCTGGGTTTGTCAAGACCGCTCGGATGAGAAAGCGCTCAAGCACGCAGTTCTGTGCTTTGGTTGCAAGGCGGGTCCGCGGCGGCTGCGCGCCGGCTGACCTCAGCGGGTGCACTGGGACTGAAGCTGCGGTTCGTCCGTCGGCTACCGAGCGACGACGACCTTGCCCTCCATGTGGGGGTGGAGGAGGCAGTCGAACTTGTACGTCCCAGGCTTCGTGAACGTGAGCGTGTAGCGGGTCAGCTGCGGCGGGAAGCTCAGCACGAGTCCGGACGAGTGCAGCCCGCTACCGGAATAGCTGCCTGCGCGGACGACGACCGGCTTCGGCTGCGCCGACGGCGGCCCCGAGGACGGTGGTGGCGCGCCCGGGCCGCCTGCGGGCGCGATGTCGCTCTTGCGGAGGTGGACCGATCCGTCCGGGGCGCTCGTCAGCACGGGCTGTTCGTTCTCAGGGCCACCGAACGTGAGGGTGTGCGCCCCGAGGAACGTCCAACTCACCGGGGAGCCCGCCTTCGAGTGCACAGTCGAGGAGACGAACTCGTTGATCGACACCTGTTGCGCGCGAGGGCTGAGAACGCCGGCGAGGTTCCCGTGCACCGGGTAGCGCCCCGCCTTCGCAGCGGCGTAGGCCGGCTGTGCCTTCTGCGTCATCGCTTGCAGCTCGGCTCGGCCCTTCGCGTCGACCTGGCTCTGGCTCGGGATCGACTGCGAACGCGGTACGACGACGATCGAGCCCGACATGTCCGCACCGTGCAGGTCGCAGTAGTAGCGGTACGTGCCAGGCTTGATGTTGGGCGACAGCTGCAGCTTCCACGTCTCGCCGGGCTTGATCCAGCCGCTGCTGTAGTAGGACTGCGTCCCGTCAAACGCCGGTTGCGTGGCCTGCTTGCAGGGAGTCGCCGGGTTCTTCGGGGGGACCCCGGACGTCAGATAGCACGGGCGCGCGGCAGCTTGTACGGCGTCACCGGGGCCCTGCGGCAGCATCTGCGGAAGCGCCGCGTAAGCCTTCGGCGGCGGCCCGTTCGGCTTCGCGTGCGCCGCGGCAGCGAGCCCCTTCTCGACAAGCGTCCCCATCGTGACGCTGTGCGGCTCGCCAGTCCAATTGCCGTGAATCGCTACCGAGTCTCCCGGATGAACCATCACCGTCTTCGGGAAGTACGCGAGGAACGACCCGTGAAACGCGCTCGTGACGCCGTCCATCTGCACCGTCCGCGTCTGCGATCCGTGCGACGAGGATGACTTCTTCGAGCCGCCGCAGCCGCTGGCCGCTACCGCCAACATCAGCAAAAGAGCGAGGAAAGTTGACCGTCGATGCGCTTGGTACACCGTGAGCGTCCTTTCGGTCGAGACCGCCAACCTGAGCCGTCGCCCGCAACCTATCCGCGGCAAATCGTCGGTGGAAGCCTTGGTAAGACATTTCTCAGCTGAGCGCCCTGTCTTCGGCGCACCGATCGTCGCGGGAACGCGCCGGGCGAGGCGAGCGCCCGGTGTCAGTGGCGGTACGCCGGCGCGCCGCGCGCGGTTCGGAAAGCGGCTGCGATGTCGCGTGTCGCCGGTTCGGCGCCGAGCGGGTAGATGTGCAGCGCGTCGACCGCTGCGATGCCCGCGAGCTCGCACGCCAGTTCTTTCGCGAGCCGGAGGCCGTCGCCGAGCACGATCCGGCGGTGGGCCGCGTCGGGCAGCACGCAGCCGGGTAGTTCGCGGGCTCGGTCGGCCATCCGCTCGTTGCGTAGCAATCCGAGCCCGGCGTAGAAACGAACGTCGTCGAGCAAACCGGCGGCGCGGTCCAAGAACGTGGTCAAGGCGGCGACATCGAAAGTCATCTGCGACTGCACGAACTCCGCGCCCGCGGCGAGCTTCCGCTCCAAGAGGGCAATCTCGCGGCCGACGTCGTCGGCGAACGGATTGACCACCGCACCCACCGCGATCGGATGCGGTGCGGCCCAGTCTTTGACCCTGCGGATCAGGCGTGTGGCGGTGAGGTCTCCGACGCGCGGGACGTCATCGACCGGGTCGCCCTGGACGCACAGGACGCCCTCGGCCCCGAGCGCCGCGGCTCCCACCACCTGTGATTGCAGGGCAAGGCGGTTGCGGTCGCGGCAGGAGATGTGAACAACGGTCCTGACGCCCTGTTCGCGCGCGAGTGCAACGGCCGCGAGTGGCGACATCCGCGCCTCGCCGGCGTGATTGTCCGTCAACGCGACCAGGTCCACGCTGTCCGCCAGAGCGGCGATCCGCTCACGAACCCGCAGCGCATCCGGCCTTGGCGGAAGCGATATTTCGGCTGAAGTCAGGGCTTCCAGCGGCATCGGCGAAGCCTACGCGCCGTGACCGCGCCGCGTCACCGTCACTGCCGCTCTGGGCGCTCAAGCGCCGGGCCCGCGGGTTCCTTCCGGCGCGACCCGGCGACCTTGACCGGCGCACCGTGGCGCGACTAGTGTCGATCGCGCAGCTCCGTCGCCCCCGACGCTTCGTCTCAGAGCGAGCGCCATGCTGCTCAAGGCGCTGCCGACGGACTTGACGGCTGCCGCCTTCGCCTTGTCGGCCTTCGAGCCCGTCACGGGTTTTTCCGCAGCCTCCTCGGCGGCGGTGCCGTACCCGGGGAACCCGTTCCGCCCGTGCTGAGCGGGCGCGGTGCTCGCGGGGGCCGCCGCCGTCGAGGATGAGCTCGACGCCGCGTCTGCGACGGCCGAGCCGCCGAAAGTCAGCGCACCGAGCGCACCAATCTCGCAGGTCGCTGAGAATCCGCCAAGTGCGCCGACTAAGGGCATCCACCGAAACGGACGGGGCGGCCGCGTGTTCTGTACAGCGTGGGACGTGCGATGCCTTGCTTCCGGCTGTTTCTGATGGCTTTCCTCGTGATGTGCGCGGGGGGCGCCCTGGCGAGTGCGGCCTGCGCGGACCAGTGGCCGCTCGAGCGGCAGTTCCCGCTTGTCGAGCCGCCGCCGCCGCTCCACGCGTTCCCGCCGCCGAGCTCGGTCGTCGAGGGCAAGGGCGGTGCGCTTTTCGTGCTCGTCTACTGGCCGGCGGTGCAGACGACCAAGGGCTCGGAGACGGAGTGGACTCACACGAGCCTGGTGCGCATCGCGCGCGACGGCTCGCGCACCTTCGTTCCACCGTTCGGCCCTCCGCCTCGCGGGCGCAGCGCCATCGAGCAGATCGACGACGAGGTTCTGCCGCTCACGGATGGATCGATCCTGTTCACGCGCTCCAACGCGATCGATCGCCTGCGTCCGAACGGGTCGATCGTGCGGTTTGCCGGCACCGGCCGCTTTAGTCAAGACTCCTCCGGCGACGGCGGTCAGGCGACCGCAGCCGACATCGGCACGCCGCACGGCCTTTCGCGGTTCCCGGACGGCAGCGTCGTCTTCGCCGAACGCAACCGCATCCGGCGAGTTGCGCCCGACGGGAAGATCACCACGATCGCCGGCAACGGCGAGTACGGCTACGGCGGCGATGGCGGTCCGGCGACGGCCGCGAAACTGGCCTTGCCGCACGACGTGCTGCCCGAGAAGGACGGCGGCTTCCTGATCGCCGACACCTACAACGGCCGCATCCGCCGGGTCAGCGCGGACGGCGTGATCTCGACCGTCGCCGGATCCGGCGTGCCGGACCCGTTCGGCAGCTCGCGCCCCTTCGAGGGCACCGGCGACGGCGGCCCTGCTACTGCCGCCGGCCTTGCGCTGCCGGCGCACCTGGCCCGGCTGCCGGACGGTTCCCTGCTGATCGGCGAGTACCGCGACATCCGCCGCGTGGCGCCCGGCGGCACGATCAGCACGATCTTCCATGCAGAGCAGACGTACGGAGATCGCCTGGGCGACTTCGCCGGGCGCTACGGCAACAACATCGAGGCCATGGATGCGACCCGGGAGGGCGGAGTTGCCGTCATCGTCAGCGGCTTTCGTCTCCGAGCGCTCTACCTCGCCCCGGCCGATACCGGGCGCACCATGGTCGCGCTGCACGGCGCGAGCGTCTCCGGCCGGCGCGTGAAGATGACCGTCGACGCGACGACCAGCGGCGTGCTGCGACTGGAGGTCCGTCGCCGTGGCAAGCTCGTCGCCCACGCCAGTCACCACGTTCGGGCGGGTCGGAGCACGATCGGCGTCGGTGGGCGGTTCGCCGCCGCCGACCACGAGGCGAGCGTGAGGCTGCGCGCGGATCGCGGCGGCGCCTACGGCGACCGCATACACGTGTTCACGAGCGACACCCTCCCGAAGCGCCTCGTCTCGGTCGACGCCGGCTCGCGCTGCGAGCGGATCGACAGGCGGCGGATCGACTGCGAGGTCCACGACGGGGAGAACGAGGAGAGCGGCGTGCCGTGCCTCAACACGGCCGCGTTCCGGCTGTTCGGCAGTGGCCTGGTCTTCGCTCGCCCCTACGGCCCGCAGTGCCACGCCACGCCGATGCCATTCGACCGCAGCCCAGACTGGACCGGTCCGTGGCGGGCGTTGCCTCCGCGCTGACGCGGCGGGAGCGGACCGAGAGCCGACGCGGCCGACCGCGCGCAGGTCGCTCGATCGCGCGGGTCGCTCACCGCGGCCGGATGACGATCGACTTGCTGCTGCTGCGCGTGGACGCACCGGTCAAAGTCACCTTCAGTGTGGCGTGAATCCCGCGCCCACTCTTCAGCGCTCGCCGTGAGGCTCGGTTGAGCTGCAGCGTGAATGTCGAGCGCAGGCCCGCGTGCACGCTTACCTTGTGGTTCGGCGTGAGCAGCTGCCCGCTCCGATCCTTGATCAGGATGTGTCCGCGGCACGGGGCGAGCGTCCAGGAGATGCATCGGACGCCTGCGTGCAGCCGTCCGCTCGACGGCCTCACGCGCTGAACCGTCGCAGCATGCAGTGTCGCCTGGAGGAGTGGCGGAGTTGCCGGCGCATTCGCTGGGGCGGCTGAGCCGGTGTCGAGGCGCGTGACGTCGGTGAGACCGCTGCTGGTGAGCCGCGCGGTCATGGATCGCTGGTCGTCGTTGGTGCCCTCTGCGCTGTCTGCCCAGACGAGCACCGCGGTCGCGTCGGAACCGAGCGCCACAACGGGGCGGCCGGCGGGAGCCGCTTGCCGACCGAGCGGCGTGACCTGCCGGGCGGGTCCGAACTGACCTCCGGCCGGCCGCAGCGACGCGTATACGTGGGGCGGCCCCTCGCTGGTGTTTCCACCGCCCGGTGTGCTCTCTTCCCACACGGCGGCCACGTCTCCCGCTTCGTTCATCGCAACCGCGGCGTCTCCGTACAAGACGTCATCGCCGGCCGCGGAGAGCGCGGCTGACGGTGTGGGGTGTCCAGTCTCGTCCGTGATCATCGCGCGGAGGCGGATTCTGTTGTTGGCATCGGGCTCGGTCCACGCGACAAGCACGCGGCCGTGCGCATCGACAGCCGTTCCCACGACCGCCGCTGACGCGCTTGCGAGGTTCTCTGTCGCGGCGAACGGCGTGTTGGGTCGAGGGCGGTAGAACAGCTGGAGTCCGCCTGCCTGGCTTAGCGCCACTACGGCCGTCTGCCCTCCGGTGCCGGAGCTCACGCGAGCGGCTGACGCCGAGGTGGGAGAAAGCGCAGTCACCGGGCCGAAACGGCCGTGCCGCGTCGCGGCGCTGACCAGCAGATGGCTCCCCGGGTTGTAACCGACAACGGTTGCGGTGCCGCTTCCATCGATCGCCGCGTCGTGGATCGAGAACCGCCCCGCCAGCACCGGAGGCCTCAGCCCACTGCCCGGCGCCATGCGGTCAACCGCGGTCGAGCCCTGGTGGTTCCACGCGAGAAGCGCGTCCCCGGCCGTCGAGCCCGCGATCACCGGAACGCGGGGCGCGTCCGATTCCGGCAGCACCCGGGTGAACCGCGCGCGTCCGCTCATACCGGTGTCGCCGAAGAACACGCCTGCGGACGTGAGCGCCCCGCTGGACACATACGGCTCCGCGGCAAGAACCGTCCGAGCGCCGGCAGGAGCAGTTGCCACGTTGACCGTGCCTGACCCGGGGAAAGGGAGCAACTGACGAGAAGGTGACAGCGCCCCTGGAGAGCCGGTCGAGAAGAAATCGCCGTTCCAGACCACGAGAGGGGTGCCGCCCGGCGGGAGGGACGCAGCGTTCGCGCTTCCGGCGATCACGCGCGCGGCTGACGCCGGAGAAGTCGCTACGCCGGCGACGGAGACGAGCCCGCAGAACGCTGCTACCAGGGCGAATGTCGATTGCGAGCGATTATGGACCATGCCGTTGGAACACCGTCCGGGTGTCTCAGTTGCGGATAATGCGGGCCCTTGGCTCAATACTCGTATTCGTCTCGTACCGTTCATACAAATATGCGAGGGAGCGACGCGACATCGGCGATCGTTGTGACCGCGCCGATTTGGTCGGTCGAGACCACGGCCCCGGTCAGGATCTCGACCTCGACGATGATCTCCGTCAGCTCGAGGCTCTCGATGCCAGCTTCCTCGAGGGTCGTTGAGGCTTCGATTGGCCGGTGTCCGGGCCGCGATCGATCAAGGACACGGTTGGCCGCCAGCACGACGGAGGCCACGTCAATGGGGGCCCGATCAGGCGACACGCCTGCCTCCAACCGAACGCAAGGCGGCGTCGTCGAAGGCGATCTCGCGACAGCGCGCGCGTCGAACCTTGCCGCTTGGGGTGCGCGGCATCTGCCCGGCCCCGACGAGCGAGTATGAGTCGACCGCGAAGTCGAAGGTCGCGATAGCCGCGCGTGCCGCCCCGGTGAGAGTACGTGGCGGATGGCTGTCGCGGGCCGGCTCTATGAGAAGCGCCAAGCGACCGGTGTCAGGGGTCTGGACAACCGCGCAGCTGCGAGCTTTGGTTCCGAGTGCCTGAGCAACGCGGGATTCCACAGGCTCGGCTGGGAGGCTGCGCCCGTTCACCAGAAGCAACCCGTCGAGGCGCCCGGTCAGGTACAGAAGACCGTCCGCCACGAATCCTTGATCGCCAGTCCTGAGTTCGCCGCTCACGAATGTCGCGCGAGTTGCAGCCGCGTTGTTGCGGTAGCCGCGCGCGAGGCTAGGGCTGCGCACGCGCACCTCTCCGGCGGGGACCCCGGACGGGGCGCCTTCTCCGACCACCTGAACTGACGCCCCAGCGAGCGGATGTCCGGCGGAAACCACTGTCCACGCACCAGGCGCACCCGACCGCGCCGGTTCAACCCTGCCCTCCGCGAGTCCACGGACGCTTACGGTCTGCGTGGTCGGAGCCTCTCCCGGCGCATGCATGGTTACGCAGAGCGTCGCCTCGGCTAGGCCGTACGCTGGACTCAGTGTGTCGGTAGCCGCTCCTGCCGCAGCCAACACCGATGCTGCCCGTGACAGCGTTTCGGCACGCGTATGTTCGGCGCCGACGACCCACGTACGCAGGTCACCGAGAGCGCCGGGCGCCCGGCGCGAGGCCACGCGCGCAGCGATGTCCACGGCGAAGTTAGGACCAAGCGTCAGGGTTGCGCCTAGCGCTGCGCAGTCCTCGAGCCAGGTCCCAGGGGCGAGCGCGAACCGCTGCGGTGTGCCTAGCGCGAGTCGCGCCCCGCTCTTGAAGGCGAGCAATAGCGCACCAAACAGACCCATGTCGTGAGACAGCGGCAACCAGGTCACGATCGTCTCTCGCGCCGAGAACGTCAGACGCTCGGTAAGCATTGCCAGCTGGGCGTGTACGGCCTGGGTGGTGAGTTCGCAACCCTTCGGCCGACCCGCACTGCCAGACGAGTGTTGGAGGAGGACGACCTCATCTTCGCGCCAAGCGTGTGCACTTACGGTCTCGGTCGCCGCCGGAAGCTCGTCGTATCGCGCGACAGCGGCGGTCCCCGGCATTTGAGGCGGCGACTCGGCGAGTAGCAGGCAGACGTTCGAGCACTTGATTAGCGACGCCAAGTCGTTGGCGTATTCGGTCGCCTCCATCCTGCGCGGCTTTCGCGGGAGGGACACCACTGTCGAGCCCAGCCACCAAGCTCCAAATATCGCCCGCAGCGCGTCGTACGAATTCTCCAGGACGCAGCCGATGGCGCTACCAGGCTCGCAGCCCATCGCTCGCAACGACGATGCCGTGCGCGACGCGTCGTCGAGTAACTCAGTCCAGCTGCGCCAGTCGAAGCGGTCAGAGGACCAGGTCCAAACACCGCCGCGCGAACTTTCGCTGGTCAGCAAACCTAGCCGGTGCCGAAATCCATTTGCTTCGGGGGGCTCGGTGGCGTCCAAGCGGCCGCCGCAGGGTCACCGCGTCGAGCGATGCGATTAGGGTCGTTCGGAAATCGTGACACAAGGCGATGTCGCCCATCGACGAGAGGCACGTCTGCGTCGACGCTCGTTCCCAAGGGCACGCCGTCCTCCCGCCACGCGCGCGCCATTCGAAGGATTCGCTCCCCCCGCAAGAGGTCGACCATCTGGTTGAGCGCTACGCAATAACCATTGAAGTCGTCGGGGAAGTCCTTCGGGTCCGGCCGGCCCCCGGTGCGTTCCAGTCCGTCGGCCAGCTGCTCGTGATAGCTCACGTAGTTGTCGCCGAGCTCTGCCAGCATCGATGGCATCGCCCCGGCCGCCTGCAGCGCCCCCGCTCGTCCCGGAAACTGGTAATGCTCGAGCTTGAGGGATTCGAAGTCCACAGCCGTCAGGTGAGGTCGGCGAACGTGGCTGCGGAACCGAGTCGCGTACCTGGCCTGAACACGCCCGTGGCTGGATCGTACGAGCCCGCGAGGGTAAAGCCCGACCTAAACGATTCGTTTACGACGTTGTTGAGCTGGTACTGAGGCATCGTCACCGCGTTCGGGTGCGCCTGGAGGACCTTCCTCGTATTCGATATGGCGGCCTTCTGAGTTGCGACGTCGTCATATGCAGCATCTAGGACATAGGCTCCCTCGGTCACCCAGATGTTGCGATCTCCGCCCCCGCGCCAGTTCTGATCCCTGAGCGAGTTGGCAATGTCGGTGACGCTTGTCGTGTCGCCCACCGTCCCGCTCGAGCTTCTGAGCATGTCTCGATAGTTGTGGTGCGACCAAGCGAAGTAGTTAGTCGGGCGCCAGTTCGCCAAGCCGCCGAGAACCCTGTCAGCGAACGCTTTCGCATAGATGCAATCCACGCCACCTCCTGAGAAAGTCGTGGAGGGCCTGTCTGACAACGCGGGCCCTACCACGCCGCAAGCGGCTCCCCAGAAGTTGAGGATTCCATCTATTGTCATGAACATCCGAGCGACGGTGGAGTCGTTGAAGTCCGTGTTGTTCCAGGCGTAGAGGTTCGGTTCGTTACAGAACTCGAACGCTCCGATCCAGCCTGCCTTGGGGTTCCCACGAGGCCCGCCGCTGCTGCCCGGGCCACCTGGGTTCAAGGTCCCGCCGAAGCTACCGAAGTACCGGAGGTAGAGGTACGTGGCCCACAGGGCCCAGTGGCTGCCCCCGGCTACATTCTTCGGCAAGCGCTGCGACCTGCCCTTCCCATCGCTTCCCGGTTCGGTTGCGGGGCTGCCGGGATACGTCCACGCGGGGTAGTACTGACTGAGACAGAGGTTGACGAATACGCCGTCCTGATTGCATGCGGCGACGATGTCGTCCAGCCATCTAAACCACTGCTGCGCCTGTGGATCGGTGTTGTAGAAGTTGAAGGTGGCCCCGACGTCGCCCTCGGCGTAGGTTGGCGCGGACGGCTGTACCATCGACCAGCTCAGCGTCATCCGCATCCACTTGAAGCCCGTCGCTCCCGCTTGCACTCGATTGTGAAGGTAGTCGCGGCAGCCGCCCGTGGTACTCGTGTAGCTGTTGGCTTTCGTCGGCGAACCGTCCACGTAACCCATCATCTTGACGATGCTCGCAGTCACGTCAGCGGCCTCAATACGTCGGAATCGGTCGGGGTGCGTGCTGCGTATACCCAGGCACCATGAACCGCGCGATGCCAGCGAACCCACGGTCGATCATCAGCGCCTTCGATCCAGATGGAAGCTCGCGCGTGAACAGGTCGTCCATCGCGGCCCGAAGCGCACCGGCGCGCTCACGTTTGCTTACGGAGGAGAAGCTTCCGCGCGGTGTACATTCCTCAACGGCGTCGATCACCTGAATCATGGTTTCGCGGTCAGCCACGGGCGCCATGTTCCAAGAACGACTGAAGTCTTCGACGGCACCTCGGATATCGCTGCTTGCACCAGGATGGTCAGCGACAACCTCGGCAATCGCGACGCAGGTAGCCCGTCGGCGGGCGTCGAGAGCGGAAGAGGATGCAAGCCCGATCCGGGTGGCCCAAGGTCCGACGGTCAGCAGTGCCGCTCCCTCGACTCCTCGCTGTAGAAGCTGCTGCGTGTACTCGCTCCCATTCGGCCGGCTCTCTTCCGCTCAGCCGGCCGGTGTCAACCCCCAAATGGGGGGTTTATGCGTTCAAATGCCGGTCGAGCGGAGCCAGGTCGTTATCCGAGAGTGGGTGTAGCGGCGGCGCCTATCGTCCGAAGCGAAGTCTGCTATCCGGCGCTAGTCAGCCCACCAGTCGCGCCGGCCCTCGACGTCTTCGCGCGGAGCCTCGCCGAGGTTGGGCGCACCGATGACGAACATCTCGAGGCCCTCCGGCCCGGCCTCGTAGCCTCGCCATGTACCGGGCGGTACGCGCACCGCGTCCCATTTCTTGAGCTGGACTATCTCGTCGTCGAGCTTCATGTGGCCGCCTCCTGCGAGTACGACGTACACCTCCTCCTGCTTCTTGTGCGTGTGGCCGTAAGGAAAGCGATATCCGGGCGGGACGTGCTGGTAGCCGAGGCCGGATCGCTCGAGCTCGAGCGCTTCGGTCGCCAAGCGGAACTCAAGATCCGGCGCGCCGTCGAACCTGGACCCTACGTCCTCCAGGTCCGTCTTGAGGTTTCTGAGCGTGAACGGCACGGCGGGATCCTATTGCACCTGCAGTGCACGCCCATAAGGAAGTAATGGTCCCCCCACCTCGGGGGTTTGCCGCGCGAAGCGCTCCCGGGTGTGCGCAAGTGGGACTAATCCGCATCCTCCCTCTGGCACGACGGCGATGCGGACCACCTGGGAGGTGGACACATGGGTCCGCATCGCGGTTCGGTGGCGCGCGGCTACCGGCCTCTGTTCATGCTCGCTTGCCTTGCCGCCCTCGCGGTGGTCTTGGCCGCAGCGACCGACGCCGGCTCGATCCCGCGTCATCGGCTGCGATCGATGGGACCGTCGCCCGCGCGCGTCGCGCGCGACATAGGGCGTTACGCCGCCATGAAGCACCGCCTGGCGAGTCGTCGCGAGCGTGCCCGCCGCCAGCGCTCGCGTAGCCGGTTCCGCGACCTCGGTGCAAAGCCTGCGCTCGGGTTGGCGCAACGCAGCTTCCCGAGTGTGTTCGGTGGAAAGCTGTGGCACGGACCGGCACTGCGGCGAGGCGAGCGCGTCGTGACGTACCTCGGGAAACGGGCGCTCGTGGTGGATACGGGCCAGCACAAGCAGGCGGTAATCAAGTCAACCGCGCCGCTGCGTGCCAAGGACCAGTCCGGCCGTGAGGCCCCGATCGACACGACGCTCGTCGACACGTCAAACGGGCTGCGCCCCCAGAACTCCTCCGTCGCGACCACGATCGGCAAGGACGGCCCGGCCGCTGTCGCCCTCGCTAACGGGATCGGCGTCGTTGCAGCCGGCGGGCGTGCGGCTCATGCGTCGGTCAACCGTGACAAGGCGATGTTCGCCAACGTGCTCCCGGATACCGACGTGGTCGCCGCCGCGATGCCGGATGGCGTCGACTACATGTTTCAGCTGCGCTCGAGCGCGAGCCCGCAGGTGCCCTCGCTCGATTTCACGCTGCCCGCAGGCGCGTCGCTTCGCCTCGTCGGCGCTGGCGGCGGCGCCGGTCTTCCGGACGGTGCCTCGAGCGCGCGGATCGTGAAGGACGGCGCCGTCCTGGCGCAGATGAAGCCACCAACGGCCGTCGACGCCGACGGCCGTTCGGTGCCCGCGTCTTACGGCGTGCGCGGGAACCGGCTCGAGATCCGAGTCGACCACGCGCGGCGCGACGTGCGCTACCCGATTCTCGTCGATCCCTACATCGCCGAGTCCTTTTACTTCAACGCCCCTGCCGGGACTCCAAATGGCGACTTCACGGGGTGGACCTTCTCCACGTACGCCTACGGCGGCACACCGATGCACAGCACCTCGTTCGGACCGGACGGGAAGGGCCTCTACGCGTACGTCAGCCCTGGCGATCACCTGAACACGAACGAGTACGGCGCCTATCGCTGGAAGGCGCCTGCCGGCGCGAACATCTTCGAGTTCCGGGCGGACACGAAGACCGTCCCGTTCTACGGCTATTTCCGCCGCGGCATCGGGATCTGGAACGACACTTACGGATGGGAGGCCGGCAACCCGGCAACGACAATCGGCCCGGAGCCCTACACCTACAACACGGTTTGCGCCGCCGCGGGCTGCCCGCAGACCGGCGGGCGGTACGGCAACGAGGCGTGGTTCTACTACCAGGCGACGACGGCAGTGACGACTCCGAGCCCGACGCCGAACCCGAGCGCGTACGCAGAGATGATCGCGGCCGACATCTGGCTCAACGACGACCGGCCGCCAACGGTCACAACGCCCACCGGCGCCGGCAACGACGGGCAGTGGCACGACGGCACGATCGGGCCGTTCACGCTGAGCTCGAGCGACCAGGGCCTGGGCATCAAGGATCTCGTCGTAAAGACAGGCTCGACGGTGCTGGTGCACCCGGGGCCACCGAGCTGCGACGGCCACCGGCTCACACCCTGCCCGACGAGCTATGCGCCGAGCGTCAGCTACCCGGCCACGAGCATGCCCGAGGGCGTCAGCACGGAGGTCGCGACCGCGACCGACGCCGTCGGTCTCACCGGCTCGGCGCAGTGGGACACGAAGATCGACAGGTCGCCACCGAACGTCGCGCTGACCGGGACGCTCAAGGACAACAACGGCCAGCGCATCGACGATCGCAACTACAGCCTCCACATCGATGCGACGGACGGCTCCGCGGCGTCGCCGTCGAGCCAGCGTTCCGGCGTGAAGAGCATGACGATCAAGGTCGACGGGCGCGTTACCTCCGACGGGAGCTGGACACAGACGTGCGCGAGCTCGAATTGCGGCATGAGCAAGGACTGGACCTTCAACAGCGAGCGCTACGCGGCGGGTGACCACACGATCCAGGCGATCGCGACCGACCAGCTCGACCACCAGACACCGAGTGACGCGACGAACACCGTGACCGTCACCGTCGTCCATGCCGCTTCGGCGGGAGTCGGGCCCGGGAGCGTGAACCTGCGTACAGGCAATTTCATGGT
>DASWRM010000008.1 GCA_036403155.1 Gaiellales bacterium
ATGCCGGTTTTCAAGACCGGTGCGTTCAACCGCTCCGCCACCCCGCCGGGCTCGCAGAGTCTAGGCCCACAGGTCGCTCGGCAACTCGGTCAGTTCATCGCATCCGCGCACATCCGCGCACATCTGGAATCCGAGCGGGGCAACAGTATCCTGATGATGTGGTGGAAGAGCTCCTGGAGTTGACCATCACGGCCGGGGGGCGGGAGCATCGCTTTCGAGACAGGCGGGTGGTGCGCCTCGGCCGTGATCCCAGTAACGACGTGGTGATCGACGTCGCATCGATCTCGCGCGCGCACGCGACCCTGGAATGCGGGCCGGACGGCTGGGTCTTTCGCGATGCGGGGTCGAGCTACGGCGTCTTTCAGGGCGCCGAACGGGTGTCGAAGCTGTTGATCCGCCCCGGTGACCGCATGTCACTGTCGTTGGGTGAGCCGCATGGTGGCGCGGTGGTCGAGGTGTCTGTGGGCGATTCGCGGGTGGACGCGATGACGACGCCGGTGATGACCTCGTTCGGGCGGCTTTCGGCGGTGCATCGGCTCGGTGCGGCCAGGTCGATCGTGATAGGACGCGATCCGGCCGCAAACGTCGTCCTCGACGACGACATGACCGCGTCCCGCCGTCATGCCGAGATCCGTTCCGGGCCCTCCGGCTGGGAGCTGGTCGACCTCCGCAGCCACAACGGCACCTATCTCAACGCGCGTCGCGTGAGCGGGGCTGAGCCGCTGGCGGACAACGATCTGATCGGCGTGGGTGCGGCCCTCTATCGGTTTCGCGATGGCGTCCTGGAACGGTACGAGACCTCCGGCGAAGCGTGGCTGCTCGGCATCGACCTCACGAGTCGGCTCCCCAACGGCCGCACGATCCTCGACGGCGTCAGCTTCCCGCTCGCGCCGGCGAGCCTCATGGCCGTGGTCGGCCCTTCAGGTGCCGGGAAGACGACGCTGCTCGGCGCGCTCACCGGGTTTCAGCCGGCGACATCGGGCAGGCTGCTGTACGGCGGGCGCGACCTCTACGCCGCCCGGCAGGAGATGCGATCACGCAGTGGGTACGTCCCGCAGGACGACGTTCTGCACCCCGCCCTGCGGGTGCGCTCGGCTCTCCGGTATGCCGCCCGCCTGCGGTTTGCCCCCGACGTCGATGCGGCGGCGCGCGATGGGCGCGTGGACGAGGTGATGGCCGAGCTCAATCTCACCGAGCGAGCGGACATCCGCATCGATCGGCTGTCGGGCGGGCAGCGTAAGCGGGTCAGCGTTGCCCTGGAGCTGCTGACACGACCTGAGCTGCTGTTCCTCGACGAGCCCACCTCCGGCCTCGACCCCGGGAACGAGGAACAGGTGATGGGCCTGCTTCGGGAGCTGGCCGACGGGGGCAGAACGGTGGTGGTCGTCACCCACAGCGTCCAGAGCCTCGACCTCTGTGACCGGCTGCTGTTTCTGGCAGCTGGCGGACGAACCGCGTACTTCGGGACACCGTCGGATGCGCACGACTTCTTCGGCCGGCGCCACTCCGTCGATCGGTTGTCCCAGGCGTTCAAGATGCTCGACGAGGACAGGGACCATGATTGGCGTGGCGAGTATCTCGCCTCACAGCAGTACCAGTCCTACGTGGCCAGGCCGCTGGAACAGGCCGCCGTCGCTGACGCGCTCAGGCCAACTCGAGATCCGGGACGGTCAGGCGGCGGCTGGTTCCGTCAGCTGCGGGTGCTCACCCGCCGGTATCTCGCCGTGATCGCGGCGGACCGGAGGAACCTCGCGCTGATGGCTCTCCAGGCGCCCCTGTTCGGGCTGCTCTACCTCGGCCTCATCGGGCAGAACCGTTTCTCGACGTCGTTCGGCCAGGAGGCGACCATGCTGGTCTGGCTCATGGTCGTCGGCGCCACGTGGCTCGGAACGTCGAACTCGGTACGCGAGATCGTCAAGGAGTATCCCGTCTTCCGCCGGGAACGGGCGGTCGGGCTTTCGCCGTCTGCGTACGTCGTCTCCAAGGTCGTCGTGCTCGGGCCGATCACCGTCCTGCAGGCGGTCGTGATGGTGCTTGTCGCCATGTCAGGAGAGCAGCTACCGGCGGTGGATCCGAGCGGCACGCTCGCCATTCCCGGCGACGGGGCCGTCCTCTCGAGCCCACTCCTGGAGCTAGGCGCCGACGTCGCGCTTGCGGGCCTGGCCGCGATGGCGCTTGGACTCCTCGTCTCGGCGGTGGTGCGAAGCTCCGACCGGGCGCTCGTCCTCCTCCCGGTGCTCCTCATCACGCAGGTGATCGCGTCGGTTCCGTTCTTTGAAGCGGGCGCGCTCGTGGCGCCCCTCGGCGCCGTCTCGAGCGCGCAATGGGGAACCGCGGCGGCGGCGTCCACGACGACGCTGAACCGTGTCCGCGCCGTGGACATCGCGGCGGGCAACGCGGGCCGTTCGTCGCTGTTCGGCAACCAGACCCCCTCCGCGCCCGCGCAGCAGCAGGTGCGCTCGGCGGCGGCCTCCGGACGCTCCCGCTGGATCCACGAAGGCGCAACCTGGGCGCGCGACGCGGCCGCGCTCGCCGTGCTGACGATCGCGCCGATCCTGGCGACGATGCTGGTGCTTCTGAGACGCGACCGGGTGCCCCAGGGGCGACCCGCGTGAGCCAGACCGGTCGCACGGTCGGACGGTTCTCGATCGTCCGGGAGGTCGGACGGGGCGGCATGGCGACCGTGTACCTCGCCGATCAGCCCGATCTCCGGCGCCGCGTGGCTCTGAAAGAGCTTTCCAGCTTCCACGCTCGCGACGCGTCGCTGGCAGCGCGCTTTCTGCGCGAGGCTCAGCTCTCGGGCTCTCTCGCCCACCCGAACATCGTGACGGTGTACGAGTACCTCGTCGAGGACGCGATTCCCTACATCGCCATGGAGTACTGCCCGCGCGGCTCACTGCGCAACCGGGTGCACAGCGTCACGCTGGCGCAGGCGGCGGGAGTCATCGAGGGAGTGCTCGCGGCCCTCGCCATGGCCGAGTCGAGAGGTGTCGTCCACCGCGACCTGAAGCCGGAAAATCTGATGATCACCAGCGACGGCGGTATCAAGATCACCGACTTCGGGATCGCCAAGGCGCTCGATACGGCCGCGACGCCGAACCTGACGATGACGGGGAGCACGGTCGGGACGCCTCACTACATGGCACCGGAGCAGGCGATGGGGCTGGAGGTCGGGTCGTACACCGACCTGTACTCGGTCGGCATCGTGGCATTCGAGATGCTCACCGGCCGGGTGCCATACGCGGACACGGCGACGCCGATGGCGGTGCTGATGCGCCAGGTGAACGAGCCGATCGAGTCGATCTCCGCCGTCCGGCCCGACCTCGACCCTGGCATCTGCCGCTGGGTCGACGCCATGGTGGCGAAGGACCCGGCAGCGCGGCCGGCGAGCGCGGGCGCTGCCTGGGAACAGTTCGAGGACGCCGTGCTCGCCGTGCTCGGACCGCGGTGGCGGAGGCAGGCGCGACTGCTCGGCAGTGCCGAGGAGCTCAGCACTGCGAAGCCGCTCACGCCGGCCCCATTTGCGTCGCTGGGGGGTTTGACCGTCGACGCGCCCACCCCCGAGCAGGTGTCTCCCGGAGGGACGGCTCCCACGCCGCAGGAGCTGCAGCCCCTGCAGACGATCGCTCCGGCCCGGGCCTCCGCTCCGCTCCATACGCTGGACGCGCCGGTGGGGCAACCGCACGAGGCGGCCACGGACGCCGGCGGGGTCCCTTCGGAGAACGGAGGCGTCGACCGCGCACCAGCCGTTGTGCGAGCGGCGGCCGATGTGCCGGTCTCAACCGAAACGTCCGAGCCGAGCGGCGATGTCGCCGGCCGCCTGCGAATCTTGGGCTTCGTGTTCCTCCTCGCCGCACTCCTCGCCGTGGCGGTGGCGGCGTTCGCGCTCCTTCACGATTCGGGCAGTGGAGCGAAGGGTGAACCCGCGCGGCGACCGGTCGGAACGCATCTGGTTGCGAGCCGGCCGGTGGACATCGGCACCCGCCGCGTCGTCCTCGCCGCCGAAGGCAATCGTCCATGGCTGATGACGCGTGGAGAGGGGAACGCCGCCGGGACGCTTGCGCCGGTCAGCAGCGCCGGAAAACCCGGCACGGCGATCGGGTTGTCCGGGATCCCGGCCGGGGTCGGTGGGGGATCCGGCGCTCTGTGGGTGCTCGAGGTGAGCGGGTACCAGGATCCCACGGTGTTTCTCGAACGTGTCGACCCCGCGACCGGGGAGCGAAAGAAAGTGGAATCGTTCCCCGACCGATCCCTGAGCTGCATCTCGAACGGCGCGGTGACCTGCAATCCCGTCGTTTCCGGCTCGATGGTATGGGTCCCGGTGGAGGAGGCCCTGTACGGGGTGTCGACGACCGGGGCGCAGGCCGCACCGGTTCGCATCGACACCCAGGGGCATCTCTGGGACTTCACGGCAGCGTATGGTTCCCTGTGGGCGATCGCCGGCAAATCGGTGCTCAAGATCGATCCCGCCAGCGGCGATGCCCACGAGGTGCTCGCCAGTGGCCGGTTTCCTCAGGGGCTGCAGCCGAACCACATCGCCGCCGGTGGTGGGCGGATCTGGGTCTCGGCGATGAGCCCTCCCGGCCGGGACGGCGACGCGGGCAGGCTCGTTGCCATCGATGCGAACAACCAGGGCAGGCCGACCGTCATCGAGATGCCCCACGCCGGATCGATCGCCACGGAGGGCACCGTGCTGTGGGTCGAACGATACGACGGAGAGGATCACCTCCAAGCGCTGGATGCCCGCACGGGGCGCGCGCTCGGCGATCCGACGACGCTTCGCGACGACATCGCGTGGCTCGTGCCGCTCCGGTCAGGTCTCATGGCGAGCACGTACAACGCCAGTTCACACGCTCGCACGATCGTGCCGCTGAGAACGGTGAGCTGACCGCTCAGATGATGCGGCGGATCGCCGTCAGCGGCCAGTAGCGCAGCGGCACGCGGGTGACGCGTGCGCCTGCGTGCGGCGCGTGGATCACCACGCCGCCGCCGACGTAGATGCCGACGTGGCCGCCGCCCTCGGAGAAGACCAGGTCGCCGGGACGGATCCCGCCGCGTCTCACCGCCCGACCGGTGCGCAGCAGCGCGTACGTCGAGTGCGGCAGCGACATCCCGGCCCGTGCGTATGACCACATGACGAGCCCCGAGCAGTCGAAGCCCGACGGCGATGCCCCGCCCCAGCGATACGGCGTCCCCACCTGCCGTGCCACCGCATGCAGCACCTCGGCGCGCCGAACCAGCAGGTTCTGGAAGCGCCGGTCGCGGCGCTCCCACCGGCTCCGCGCCCTGTCGATCGCGCGGACGTCTCCACCGACCCGCCCGAGATGCGGCCGGCCCACCCGCCGACCGAGCCGGCCGGCATCGTGCCGCGCGTGGCGGTACGCCGCCAGCGCAGAGCTTCGCGCCTGCGCGGCCCACTGGTCGACAACGGGGGACGGCGGCGCGGCCTGGTGGTCGCTTCGCGTCGCCGCATCGGCGGGCGTCGTGATGGACATCAGCATGACAAGCGCCGCGGCGGCGGCGAGAAGGCGTGGCACGGACAGACCCCTTGGTCGTGAACGAGAGCGGCCGCTCGCACGACTGCAGACCCAGGCGAGCGGCGTGGCGGCGAGTCCCAGCCCAACGTGCCGGCCACCGATCCGGTGGGGCGGGCGGGATGCCTGCGATGTGTCGTCACCCTGCACTCGGCAGGTTCGCCGCTCGACTTGACCCCTACTACCCCAGGCTGGGAACCAGGTTCACCCGGGTGGGCGGGAGCGCGCTCCCCCGTCGGGGTGGGACCCGACCGGTCGCTAGCCGGCGGCGGTCGCCTCGAGCGCCTGCTCGAGATCGGCCCAGAGGTCGTCCGGGTGCTCCAGCCCCACCGACATGCGGAGCAGGCCGGGCGCGATCCGCCCCGGCGGCTCGATGCGATCCCGCCGCTCGATCAGCGACTCGACGCTGCCCAGGCTGGTAGCCGGATGGATCAGCTGGAGCTGCCGCTCCACCGTTTCCGCCTGCTCGGCCGTCGCCACCTCGAACGCGACCAGGCAGCCGAAGCCACCGTGCATCTGCCGCGCCGCCGTCTCGTGCCCGGGGTGATCCGCCAGACCGGGATACGAGACCGCCGTGACGACGGGGTGCGTTGCCAGCCGTGACGCCAGCTGGAGCGCCGTCTCGCTCTGGCGTGCCACGCGAAGCGCGAGCGTCCGCAGGCCTCGCAGCAGGAGCCACGCCGGATCCGGCCCGAGCACCATCCCCGTCTCGCTGCGCACCAGCCGGATTCTGTCCACCAGCTCTGCATCGCGCAGGCCGAGGACACCCGCGAGCGCGTCCGAGTGGCCGGCCAGGTACTTGGTGCCGCTCTGCAGCGTGATGTCGGCGCCCAGGTCGAGCGGCAGCTGCAGCATCGGCGAGGCCGCGGTGTTGTCACACACGAGCAGGCCGCCTCCGGCATGCGCCGCCTCGGCGGCAGCAGCGATGTCGATCACGTCCAGCGTCGGGTTGAGCGGCGACTCCGTCAACGTCAGCGCGGCGCCGTCCGCGGCGGCGCGCAGCGCTTCGAGATCTGTCGCGGCGTAGCGCCGCACCTCGACGCCGAACGGTTCGAGCACCGTCTGCGCATGCGTCTCGTAGCCGTAGTAGCCGACCATGGGAATCGCCACGGGCCGCCCCGGCCGGGCGACCGCGAGGCACAGCGCCGTCCATGCCGTCATGCCGCTGGCAAAGACGATCGCCGTCGCGTCCTCGAGCTCGCCCAGCAGCGCTTCGGCCTCGTCGGCCACCGGCACCGTCGACCGCCCGTACGGCGATCCCTCGGCGGCGGCCGGCATGTTGTGGAACGTGACCGCCCGCTGGAGCGACGGCGCGAGCCCGGCGGCCGGCTCGCGGGACGCCCGCAGGAGCTTCGACTCGCGGTGCGTCATCGCGGGCTCAGCTCGGCCGGCGCGCCGAAGGCGTGCAGCGGCTCGGGCGTGCGCACCGAGCCGTTCGCCTGCTGGCCGTACTCGATCAGCGCGAGCAGCGTGCGGCTCGACGTGATGGCGGTCCCGTTCAGCATGTGGACGTGCCGGGGACCCGAGTCGGTGCGGTAGCGGATGTCGAGGCGCCGCGCCTGATAGTCGGTGGTGTTGGAGCACGAGGTCAGCTCGCGGTAGCGCTGCTGACCGGGCAGCCAGACCTCGATGTCGTACTTCTTCGCGGCCGCCGCGCCGAGGTCTCCGACGGCGATGTTCTGGACGCGGTAGTGCAGCCCCAGCTCCTGCGCGATCTCCTCCTCGATCGCGAGCAGCTCGTCGTGCACCGCCTGGGATTGCTCCGGCACGCAGTAGACGAACATCTCCAGCTTGTCGAACTGGTGCACGCGGAATATCCCGCGCGTGTCCTTGCCGGCCGCGCCGGCCTCGCGGCGGAAGCAGGGGGAGAAGCCGACGTAGCGGATCGGCAGCTGCTCCTCGGTCAGGATGCTCCCGCCGTGCAGCGAGGCCAGCGGCACCTCCGCCGTGCCGGCCAGGAAGAGCCCGTCCTCCGGCACGGCATAGACCTGATCGCGTGCCTCGGGAAACATGCCGGTGCCCTCCATCGCCGGCTCGCGGACGAGCACCGGCGGGATGACCGGCACGAAGCCGCGCGCCGTGAGCTTCTCCAGCCCCCACTGCATCAGCGCGAACTCGAGCCTGACGAGGTCGCCGAGCAGGTAATGGAACCGGCTGCCCGAGACGCGTCCGGCATCCTCGATGTCGATCAGGCCCAGCCCCTCGGGCCCGGCCAGCTGGAGGTGGTCCCTGGGCTCGAAGCCGAAGTCGGGAGGTGCGCCGTGCGTGCTGACCGTCTCGGCATCCTCCTCGGCGAGCCCGTCGGCCGCGGTCGCGTCCGGCAGGTTCGGCAGCTGCAGGAGCACGTCCGCGATCCGGGTGCTGATCTCGTTCAGCGCCTGTTCATCGGCGCCCTGCTGGGCCTTCAGCTGCGCCTGCTTCGCGATCGGAATGGAGGTGTCGTCGCCGCGCTGCTTGGCCTCGGCGATCGCCCTCGCGGCGGCATTCCGGTCGGCCCGCACCTGCTCGACCTGGGACTGGAGCCGGAGCCGCTCGCCGTCCAGCTCGAGGAAGGCGTCGACCAGCTCAGCGGCCCCGCGACGGCCGAGCGCCTCGCGGACACGATCGGTGTCCGAGCGGATCAGCTTGACGTCGATCATGACCGGGCTGAGACTAACGCCTCGAGGAAGGCCGCGACGCCGTCCTGTTCGGGCGGTGCCACCGTGGCGCGGGCGTGGCGAAGCAGGGCGGCGTCGGCGGTGTCGATCGCCACCCCGTAGCCCGCCTCCTCGAGCAGCTCCACGTCGTTCGCTCCGTCGCCGAATCCGACAACGGCGGCCGGGTCGATGGCGAGGCGGTCGCAGACCCAATGCAGAGCGCTGCCCTTCGAGACGCCCGGCTGGGCGCACTCGAGGAAGAACGGCAGCGACTTCGCGATGAACAGACGCCCGTCGAACTGCGCCCGCAGCTCGTCCTGCATGACGTCCAGCGCCTCGGGCTCACCGACGACGACGATCTTGGTGGTCGGCTGATGCAGCCAGGCGATCAGATCGCCGACCGCATGCGCTTCCAGCTTGGCATGGCGGGCGTACTCCAGGGCGTAGAGGTTCAGGTCGGCGACGTACAGCTCGTCGTGCACGTAGACGTTGCAGTGCTGGTCGCGCGCCTTGCAGGCCTCGATCACCTCGCGTGCGAGGGGCACGGGCATGGGGTCGTGCCGCAGCCACTCCCCGCTGACGGGGTCGGCGATGAGGGCGCCCTGATAGCAGATCAGCGGCGCCGTCACGCCCATCTGCAGGGCGAACGGCCGCGACGAGCGGAACATCCGGCCGGTCGCGAGAATTGGCGTGATGCCGACTTTGGCAACCGCCTCGACGGCCTCGACCAGTCGCGGACGCAGCTCCAGCGACTCGGGGAGAATCGTGCGGTCGACGTCCATTGCGACCGCGCGGACGGCTGCGGGGTCGAGGTCGGGGGGCAGCGTCACGGCTTCCCCGTTGCAAGCCATGAGGCGATCTGGTCGACGTCGCCGCCGCCGAGCAGGCCCTTCGGCATGCCGTGGCGCCCGTCGATGATCGCGCGGCGCACCTGCTCCACCTGTGGGCGGTTCTGCGGGTCGAGCAGGTTCTCGGCATTGACCACCGGCGTCTTCGCCGTGGCCGAGACGCCGTGGCAGGCGGCGCACTTCTGCATGTAGAGATAGCGGGCGTGGTGCGCGGCGGACTCGCCCCCGCAGGCACACGCCGCCAGGAGGGCGAGCGCGATGGGTATGACTGGCGCGCGCACGGCCCGAGCGTATCCTTCGTGTTCGATGGATGCCGCCGACAGAGCACTCTGCGATCTGATCCAGAACGAGTTCCCCGTCGTCGAGCGTCCCTACCGCGCGCTCGGCGAGCGGCTGGGCGAGTCGGAGGACCAGGTGCTGGAGCGGGTTGCGCGGCTGCGGCAGGACCGGATCATCCGGCAGATCTCCGCCATCTTCGACACCCGCCGGCTCGGCTACGTCTCGTGCCTGGTGGCGGCGAGGACGGACGCGGACCGCGCCGACGAGGCGGCGGCGGTGATCAACACGCATCCCGGCGTGACGCACAACTACGAGCGCGAGCACGAGTTCAACATCTGGTTCACGGTCGGGATACCGCCGAACTCGGCACTCGGCCTGGAGCGGACGATCGAGCTCCTGGGCAAGATGGCGGAGGTGGACGTGATCCGGCCGCTGCCCGCGCTGCGGTTCTTCAAGATCGGCGTCGACCTCGACATCCAGGGCGGCCGCGATCCGGCGGCGAAGCGCGTCAAGCGCGAGCCCACGCTTCCGACGCCGCCCTCCGAGTCACTGGACGAGCGGGACATCGCGGCGATCCGGGCGCTGCAGGCCGACCTGCGCGGCGTGCCGGAGCCGTTCGCCGCTCCTGCCGAGCGCGCGGGGTACAGCGTCCCCGAGCTGCTGGCGAAGGCCGAGCGGTTCCAGGCGACCGGGCAGATGCGGCGGTTCGCGGCGGTGCTCTACCACCGGTCGGCCGGGTTCGTCTACAACGGCATGGGTGTGTGGAAGGTGCCGGACGAGGACGTCGCCGAGGTGGGACAGCTGATGGCCGCGTACCGCGGCGTGTCGCACTGCTACCAGCGGCCGACGTACCCGGACTGGCCGTACAACCTGTTCTCGATGACGCACGGGCGCACGAAGCAGGAATGCGAGGACGTGCTGGACGCGATCTCGGCCGAGACCGGACTGACCGACCGGATCACGCTCTACTCGACGAAGGAGTGGAAGAAGACGCGCCTCGTCTACTTCAGCCCCGACGCCGAGGAGTGGGAGCGCCGGCACGCCCCGGAGCTGCAGCCGGCCTGAGTGGACGGCCTGCGGATCGAGGCCGTGACAGACGCCGGCGCGGTCGCCGCCGCCCAGGCGCTGTTCGACGAGCTGCCGCGGCCCGACGCGGTCGCCCGGTTCCTCGCGGAGCCGACCCACCACATGCTGATCGCCTACGACGGCGAGCGGCCGGCCGGCTTCGTCACCGGTGTCGAGATGACGCATCCCGACAAGGGCACTGAGATGTTCCTCTACGAGCTTGCGGTGGGGGAGCCGTTCCGCAACCGTGGCATCGGGCGGGCGCTAATCTCGGCGCTGGCGGCGCTCGCGAAGGAGCGCGGCTGTTACGGGATGTGGGTGCTGACCGACGACGGCAACCCTGCCGGCCTGCGCGTCTACGCCGCCGCCGGCGGTGCGCGTGAGCACCCGGACACGGTGCTCTTCAGCTGGCGGTTCTAACCTCACGTTCCATGCCCGCCGCGCGTTCTACCCGCGTGAACCTGCCGCCCTTCCAGCAGCTGCTCGACCGGCACTCCGGCGAGGTGTTCCGGTTCCTCGCCGCATCGGTCGGTCCCGTGGATGCGGAGGACGCCTTTCAGGAGACGTTCCTCTCCGCGCTGCGCGCGTACCCCCGGCTCCGAGACGCCTCGAACCTGCGCGCCTGGCTGTTTCAGATCGCACATCGGAAGGCGCTCGATGTGCACCGCGGCCGCGCGCGAAATCCGCTGCCGGTCGAGCAGGTGCCGGAGCAGGTCGCCGCCCCGCGCGGGGCCGGCGAGCCGGCGCTGTGGCGGGCCGTGCGACGGCTGCCCGACAAGCAGCGGACGGCGGTGTTCCTCAGGTTTGCCGCGGATCTGGACTACGCCCAGATCGGGATGGCACTGGAATGCAGCGAGCCGGCCGCGCGCCAGAACGTGCGCGCCGGTCTGGCCACGATACGGGAGGGGTGGGCGCGTGCATGATCGTATGGACAGGCTGATCGACCGCGCGGAGGCTGAGGGCCTGGTCGACGTCGCGTACGCCGAGGCCGATACGCCGGTGGGGCGGCTGCTGGTCGCCGCCACTCCCCGCGGCGTCGTGCGGGTGAGCTTCCACGGCGAGCGGCGCGACGACGTGCTCAGCGACCTCGCGCAGCGGCTGTCGCCGCGGGTGCTCGAGCTGCCGGCGCGCCTGGATCGCGTCCGCCGCGAGCTGGACGAGTACTTCGAGGGCCG
>DASWRM010000009.1 GCA_036403155.1 Gaiellales bacterium
CGCGACGACGTGACCTGGGCGGCCGGCTGGGTGACCGAGGAGGACCGCGGGCTGCTGCTCGGCCAGGGCCGTTACCCGGCGCGCTTCGCCGCACTCGACGCGCCTGGCATCAACGCCTTCGGCCTCGTTACCGGCCTCAAGCAGGTGACCGTGACCAAGCAGGCCGACAAGCTCATCGACAGCGAGCAGACGGCGGCGCTCAAGGCGCGCGGCGCCGAGGGGCGCGCGCTGCTCCACGACGTCGACGTCTACGTGAAGGGCATCAACGCCCGGCTGAGGGCCGAGAAGTCCCCCCAGAAGCCGTGGACGCGCGTCGACGTGTACTCGATCAACGCGCTCGCCGGGCAGATCTTCGGCCAGGGCGGGGGCGACGAGGTGCGTCGCTCGCAGCTGCTCGACGCTCTGCGCACGCGGCTCGGCAAGTCGAAGGCGAACACCATCTTCAACGACCTGTCCGAGCACATCGACGCGGACACGCCGGTGACGATCAACAAGACATTCCCGTACGAGCAGGTGCCGAACACCCAGGCGGGTAACGCCGTGATCAAGAACGGGTCGACCAGCCCGAAGACGGCGAAGGCCGTTGCCAACTCGGCGACGAGCCGTCGTTACGCGTCGAACTTCCTGATGGTCGGCGCGAAGCGGTCCGCCACCGGGCACCCGCTCTTCGTGGCCGGACCCCAGATCGGCTACTTCTATCCGGGCCTCACGCTCGAGATGGACCTCAAGGGGCCGGGCTTCCAGGCGCGCGGCGCCGCTATACCGGGTGGCGCCGGCAACATACTGATCGGACGCGGTGAGGACTTCGCCTGGAGCCTCACCTCAGCCGGCTCCGACACCAACGACCAGTTCGTCGAGACGCTCTGCGGCGGCTCTGACACCAAGTACCTGTACAAGGGCAAGTGCCAGAAGATGGGCACGGTCAACGCGGGCAAGATCGCCGGCGCCGGCGGCGGTCCGGTGGTCTTCCACACGACCGTGCATGGCCCGGTGCAGGGCTACGCGAAGTCTGGCGGGAAGCGCGTCGCGATCTCGTTCATGCGCTCGAGCCACGGCAAGGACGTCCTCTGGCAGCTGATCTTCCGGCGCATGACGATCGGCCAGGTGAGCGGCCTGAACTCGTTCTACTCGGCGGCCGCGACGTCCCCGTTCACCTTCAACGTGGCATACGCGGACGACAAGAACATCGCCGCGTATTCAGCGGGCCGGCTGCCTATCCGCGACAAGCGGGTGGACCCGCGTCTGCCGACGAAGGGCACGGGCCAGTTCGAGTGGAAGGGCTTCCTGAAGCCGCTCGCCCACCCGCATCAGGCGAACCCAGCCTCCGGCAAGCTCGTGAACTGGAACAACAAGCCGGCGCAGGGCTTCGGCTCCTCGGACAGCGAGTGGGCATACGGGTCGATCCACCGCGTGCAGATGCTGAACGCCGGCATCGACGCGCGGCCGACCCACGATCTCGCGTCCGTCGTCTCGGCGATGAACAAGGCGGCGACCCAGGACCTGCGCGACGCGGGCAGCTTGCTCGATGCGATCACGGCCGTGCTCGACACAGGACCGGCACCGAGTCCGCGTGCGGCGCAGATGGAGGCG
>DASWRM010000011.1 GCA_036403155.1 Gaiellales bacterium
CCGGCGATCCTCACGTCGCCGAAGTCCAAGGCAGCAGCTCCGCAGCGCGGACGTTTACGTCGTGCGCCGTTGGCGGTCAGGACGCTGGGGCGGCCGACGCACGTACGGGTCTCGCGCTGGTTTTGAAGTAGCTCCACCATCCAATCCTAATCGCTGCGCTGTGAGGTGCAGAGAAGAACGCTGACCCTCCGCGATACGTACCGGCCGGGCGGCGCGCTGAGCATACGCGTGAGCAGACCGATGTCGTCCGAAGATGCTCCGGAACGTCATCCATTGCACTTCCGGCGGTGATCGGAGGGCGGCGGGTGCAGCGTTCGTAAACGCGATTTTGCAGGCGTTTCGGAGTGACAGGTGCGCACATCAACTCGCGGATCTCGCTTTCAAGGCAGCCGCGTTAGACCGCTCCGTCACCCCGCCGGGGTTGTTCAAGCGATTTCGCTCGTTCGCCAGCTCCTTGAACATACCGCCACGCATGCGGGATGTCGCTGGTTGCGCGCTCGAGCAGGGGCGAGCACGGCCTGGCGGAGCGGTTGAGAGAGCGGCGAGCGGTGGGAATCTGCACGTCCCATGGGCGCCAGTGCCCGAAGCGCCGACCGCCGGCCCGGCGGGCGTTGCGACTGCCCACTGGTCGTGGCGGCGTCTCGCGACCAGTGGGCGGGCCGAGCGGAGCGGTCGCCCGGACCCGCAGGGCGCAGCGCGGCTGACGGTGGGCGAGCCGGCAGCCCTCTCCTTCGAGCCGCGCCTCCATCTCAAGTCCTCGACACGGCGCGCCGACGCTCAGCTGTTCCTGTCCGACCTCTCGCCCGTCCGGAGATCGAGGGCGGGGGATCCCGAACGATGGCAGCGACCCACCAGGGCGGCAGCAGGCACCCCATCTACCGCACGAACCCCCTCCACATGGGGACTTCACAGCCGACTCCGGTTTGAAAAGATCCACGTCGCGAGAGGCTCTAGCCGGCGCGCCGGCCGCATGCCGGCATTGCACGAGAGGGAGGGCTCGATGAAACGACCACTCATTCTCACGTCGGCGCTCAGCGTGAGCGTCCTCGTCGCCCTCCTGGTGGGCGCAGCGGTGCCCTCGGGAGAGGCCCGCGGTATCAGCTACGCATCGCTGAACCCGGTGCAGAGGGCGCACGTCTCGGGCGCGCTTGCAGCGGCGCTCGGCTCGAGTCACGCCGGCGCGAAGCCGGCCGCGAAGATCGCGGAGCACGCCGCGGCGGCGGCGCCCGCGTGCAGCACCATGAAGCCGGGCGAGTCGGGCGACGAGGGCGACGACGCCTGCCCGCCGGGCAACTTCGCACCGGCCGGCCGAGGCGGCGCCGCCGCGCCGAACTACCAGCCGTCCGGTCAGCGCGCGTGCGCGGAGCGTCGCGGTAAAAACGTCAAGGTGAACCAGAACTGCGAGAACGTGACGGATCCCGACCTCGCCGGCCGCGGCCAGGCTCAGAACGAGACGGCCGTCGCGATCGACCCCAGCAACACAAACCACGTCATCGCGAGCCAGAACGACTATCGCCGCGGCGACGGTAACTGTTACGGCGCGTACTCGCTCGACGGGGGCCGCAACTGGAATGACACGACGATCCCGATGGCCTTCACGCGCGGCACGAACTTCGGAGGCGGCACCGCGCGTCAGTACTGGCAGGCGGGAGGCGACACGTCGGTGGCCTGGGACACGAAGGGCAACGCGTACCTCAGCTGCCAGGTGTTCAACCGCGGCGCGGACGTCTCGCCGAACCCGGATCAGTCGAGCGCGTTCTACGTCTTCCGCTCGACCGGCAACGACGGCGCTTCGTGGAACTTTCCCGGGCGCCCGGTCGCCGAGCTCGACGACACCGCGGGTTCGGGCTGCTGCCTGCTGGACAAGCAGTACATGACCGTCGACAACCACGTCGGCAGCCCGTACCAGGATCGCGTGTACGTCACGTGGACGCTGTACGACGGCGACGGCACGGCGTACGTGTACGAGGCCTACTCGAGCGACTATGCCGAGACGTTCTCGGCGCCCGTGCTCGTCAGCTCGGACATCTCATCGTGTGTCTACACCTATCCGATCTTCGGAGCGGCGACGACGCACGGCAAGTGCAACCAGAACTCGTTCTCGCAGCCGTTCACGGGGCCTGACGGGAACCTGTACGTGGTGTGGGCGAACTACAACACCGCGACGGCGGACCCGGCGAGCCCCGCTGACAACCACTACCAGATGCTGCTCGCCAAGTCGACCAACGGTGGCCGCTCGTTCTCGAGGCCGGTGGTCGTGAGCAACTTCTACGAGCTGCCCGACTGCCTCACCTACCAGAACTCCGACCCGGGACGCGCTTGCGTGCCGGAGAAGGGGCCGTCGACCAACTCGGTCTTCCGGGCAGCGAACTACCCATCGGGAGCGGTCAACCCGAAGAACCCATCGCAGATCGTCGTGACGCTCGCGTCATACCTCAACCCGGATTCGAAGGAGCCCGGCTGCGCCCCGGCGGGCTGGAATCCGGACACGCTGCAAGCGCTGTACGACGGCGTCAAGACCGGAACGTGCAACAACGACATCCTCGTGAGCGTGTCGAACGACGGCGGCGCGACGTTCACCGGGACGGCGGCGGACCCGCGGACCGAGCAGACGGCGAACCCCGATCCGGACCAGGCGAAGACCGACCAGTTCTGGCAGTGGGCGGCGTTCGACAAGCGCGGCAACCTCGGCGTCGACTACTACGACCGCCAATACGGACGCTCGACAGGCTCGCCGTCGGTGCCCTCCGACGAGTGGATCGGGTCATCGGACGTCACGATTGCCGGGAGCAGCGGCGACTACTCCAAGTGGCGCACGAAGCGGGTCACGTCGTCGTCCATGCCGGCGCCGACGCAGTTCCCGGACGCGAACGGCCTGGGGCAGTTCTACGGCGACTACATCGGGATGGACGCGAGTGATCAGGCGATCCCGATCTGGTCGGACACGCGCGACCCGGAGCTCTTCCTGTGCCCGGACAGAGGCGCGCCGCAGGTCTGCACCGGCACCTACACCCACCCGACCGGCGACGTCGTCGCAAACGACGAGGAGATCTACGCCGCGACGGTGCCTATCCCGGGAAGCGGGAAATAGGAAGCGAGGAGCGCGCGAGGGGCCGCCTGTGTGCGGCCCCTCCGCTCGCTCGCCTCAGCTGCTCGAGGCGGGCGCGCACATGACGCGCGCTCGCACGAGCAGGGCACGGTCGCCGCGCGCTCCGACCGCGGCGATCTTCCATCCCGAGCAGCGGTCGAGCGCGACGCCCGCGAACGACACCTGGAAGCGGCCGAGCTTCGTCGCGCGTACCCGAAGCGTGCTCTGGCCGAACCTGACCGTGACACGCTCCCCGGCCTTGAAGTGCAAGCCCGAGACGACGAGCGGGCTCCGTTTCGCGATCACGAGCCGCGGGGCGGCCGCCGACGCCGACGGTACAACCACCGCGACTGCGAGCGCCGCGATTGCTGTGCGTTTCATTCCGACAATGTACCGCGCTCGTGCGGCGTTCAAACCGCTGGCAGCAAGAGTCGCTCGTCGCGCAGACCTGCGTCGCCGAGGCCGCTGAGGTCGCTGAGCCAGCGGCACGCGGCGCTCGGTGCGTGGAGGCCGCTCGTGTACGGCGTACCGATGGCTGTGGCGACCAGCGGACGTCCAGCGAGGCGGCATGAGCATCCGTCAGGGCCAGGCCCGCCGACGGCACCATTCGCCATAGCCGCTCGCAGACCGGCATGTCCCTCGACTTGGAGATCCCATGCGGGTTCGCGATCGCTGACGATGAGTCTCGAGTCTTCGACGAGCCGCTCGGACGAACGGCAGCGACTCGTTTGCCATATTCGGCTACCTGCGTCGGGCGGTCGACGCTTCCGCAGAGCCGACTCTCGGCCCGAGCCTGAACATCCTGCTGCGACGGATGACGCCCGCGTGCCTAGCGTGTGATGCGTACGGGGACGCCGGGAGAGATGTGTGCGGCCATCCAGCGGATGCTCTGGTCGTCGAGGCGGATGCAGCCGTGGGAGCTTGCGGTTCCGAGGCTGCCTGTGAGATTGGCGAGGCCATGGATGGCGACCTGCCCGGAGCCTCCTTCGAATTCCTGCAGCACGCTGGAGTGTGCGCTGAGCGCGAGAGCGTAGGGCCCGCCGGTGCTGCCAGGGGGCATGCGCACGCTCTCTTCCACGAAGAAGAGGCCGTGCGGGGTCGGTGTCGATGGCTTGCCGACGATCGCGATGAGGGTGCGAGCGAGGCGGCCGTGGTGGAAGACGAGGACGCGCCGGCGGGCTGTGCGTATGACGATGCGCCAGCTGGTCTTCGCGAGGGTCGTGCCGGCCCGTGCGATCCAGCCTCGGCTTCCGTTCGGCCGGCCGGGCAAGAGCACGTGCAGCAATTGCACGCCCTCGAGCGTCGCGGTGTGGCCGATGACGGGCAGCGCCGTTTGCACACCGGTTATCGGACGCTGTGCCGAAATTGCGCGGTCACCGGAGAGCGGCTCGCCCTGTGGGGAGAGCAGCACATGCCGCTGCGACAGAAGGGCGACCTCGGACGTGCGGGACGCGCGTGACGCTGTTGTCCGCGCGTGCGCGGTGCCCGTGATGAGAGCTATCGCACCGAGCGTTGCGAGTGCCGTCGACATGCCGCGAGCTGCGAGCGGCCGCGCGTTGGCACCAGAGGCGTGGAGCGGGCGTCGCATTCTGGTCGCTACGCGAGCTTCTCGATCGTGACCGACGCGTTCGCGGTAGCTTGGGTGCCGCCGATCAGCGCGGCCAGGCCGATCGCGGCCGCCGACGAGTGATTGACGACAGTGAGGACGTCTCCGGCTGCGAGCATGAGGATTGCTTGACCGGTGTTCTGCTGGGTGCCGGCGCCCGATCCGTAGGTCGTTCCGGGCACGACGACGCCGTTGACGAAGAGCGACATCTGGTTCGGCTCGGTCGCGGATACCGAGAATGTCACCTTGTACGCACCAGCGCTCGCCACGGCGATGCCGGCAGCGCCCGCTGCGTGTGTGATGCCGGCGGTCCTGACGCCGTTCGAATCGAACGTGACGGCAGCCTCGAGTGGCACTGTCTCGCCGGCCGCGTTGTAGATGTAGGCGTACTCGGCAAGCCCTGCGGCGGGGCCCGCAGGGCCCGCGGAGCCCGTAGGCCCAGCGGGACCGGCAGGGCCGGCGACCGTCGAGTCCGCACCGGCGGCGCCGGTCGGTCCGGCGGGGCCGGCAGGCCCTGCCGCACCGGGGGGACCCGTGGGGCCGGGCACCGTCGAGTTCGCGCCCGCTGGGCCTGTCGGGCCGGCAGCGCCGCCGGCACCTGCGGGGCCGGCGACCGTCGAGCTCGCGCCGGGCGGGCCAGTCGAGCCTGTTGGGCCTGCAGGGCCGCCGGCACCTGCGGGGCCGGCGACCGTCGAGTCCGCGCCCGTGGCGCCTCTCGGGCCGCTCGGCCCGGTTGCGCCGGCCGCGCCGGATGGGCCCGGAACTGTCGAGGCCGCTCCTGTCGGACCTGTGAGGCCGAGGGCGCCCATGACTCCCTGAACGCCCTGGAGCCCCG
>DASWRM010000012.1 GCA_036403155.1 Gaiellales bacterium
GGTGCATGAGCCAGCTACGCCGAGCGAGCCGCTGGCAACACCTCTTCCGCCGGCTTCGCCGACACATCAGACGTTCGGCGCCGGTGTAATCAGGGCAGGGCGTCTTGCGGTTGCCGCCGCTCATGTGCCGCGGCGGGCCACGGCACTCATCGCTCGCACTGGGTCACGCCTGCATGGTGCTCGCGACGGAAGGAGAACCGCCGCCGGTCGCGCACCGTCGGGGCGTCCCGGGGGGATCCGCTACTGGGTGCATATGCACCAGGACGTGGTCTGGGCGTTGGGTATCGGCGCAGTGGTGGCGATGTTGGCCGGCGCCTTCGCGGGTCTGATCTAGACGTAAACCGTCAGGCGCGTTCATGAAGCCGGACGTCTCGCTCCTCTTCCGTGAGGTCGTCCCACCCGCGTCTGCGCACTACCACGCGGACGTGGCGGCCGCTCATTCGGAATGTCTCGTCGGGGTAGAGCCCGCCGTCGAGGTGGCGGTGGAACCGACCGCTTCGTGAGAACCCCATCTCGATCAGCCGGTCACCGAGTGTCGTCTGCTTGAGCCAGCCCATAGGTCTTCCTTCCCCTGTCTACTCGAGGCCAGGATGACCATATACCTTCTGTGGCGCCCGTGTCTTGCTGGGGCTTTCATGAGCGCTCGCCGCGAGCCGGCGCAGCGGCTGCGTTAGGTCATCCGGTGAGTACCGTGCCGCTGAAGGGGGCCGCGGTGACGCGGGACGTGACGTGGCCGGTGGCGCTTCGTCGTGGGCGCTGGAGCTTGAGGACGACTGTTCGGCTGGTGGGGTTGACGATCACCAGGCCGTGGGTGAAGGGTCGCTGGTATAGGCCGTTTTTGAGGTAGCCACGGACTTTCCGGGCTGTACGCGTCGGGCGTCCGATGGCCATGTGCATGAGGCGCGTGTCGAGTTGCCAGGATGCGGGACCGTTCGGGTTGGCGGAGTCGAAGTGCACCCAGACGCGGCCGTTGTTTCCGAGCAGCATGCTGGCGACGACGTAGGCTTGCCATTCTGGCAGGTTGGAGGCCATGTCGCCGAAGCTGACAAGCACCCCCTTGCGGTGGCGCTGCGCGGACATCAGCATCTGCACGTTCTTCTTCCAGGTGGTCAGGTTATGGGCGTCCCGCGGCTGCGTGGCGCCCAGCCAGTGCTCGGCCTCGAAGGCCTTCATGTGGGTGCGGTTGACGCGCCGGGTGTCGTTGGCGTAGTAGCGGGCCCCGGACTCGTATGAGTTGGCGATGATCGGCATCGAGCGCGCCGCTCGGTTGCCGACGCTGTTGACGGCTTTCATGTAGGACTTCATGCTGAACGGGCGATGGGTTTTCGGGTTGAGCGGTTGGCCAGAGACGAACGCGGTGTTTCCGACCGACGACATCTGGTCGAGGAAGCAGCCCCGGGCGAGTTGTGACTCCTTGCGCTTCGCAGCGCACTGCTTGGCGACGTAGGCTGCCCAGCCGCGGGCGCCGTGGGACAGCCTTCGGGAGTAGGGGTTCATCAGGTAGTTACCATGCGTCCCTGACCGGATCTTGCTACCGCTACGAGTGTGCAGGTACCAGGAGTTGGGGAACTCGTTTGCCTGCGATGACTGTGCGAACATGCCGTTGACGTAGACAAAGAACCGGACGTGGCGGTTTGCGTGTCGCATGGCTGGCCCGTACGACTTGATCTGTACGGCAAGCCCGGTGACGATGTCGGATGTGCGCCCGATCGTGGCGAGCTCCGATGAGGTGAAGTGGTGGCTGATCCTGCCCTGCAAGCCGGTGAACTGGTGGATGCCGGACCTCGTCGACGGGAGTACCCGGCGAGCCTGCGCGACGCTCGTCAGTGTTCCAGCGGCCGCGCCGATGGCCGCGACGCCGAGCGAGATTTTGGCCACCTTGGTGGCCGTGTGTCGGATGGAGATCATGGTGTGCTGCCTTTCGTGCCCATGCCAGCGGAGCGCTCATCGAACGCGTGTGTGAGCCGGCCCCGCTGGTCGTGCCTTCCCAGAGAGTGTCGGACGCAGCCTGCACGACCATGAGAAGGACGCTATGAGGGTCGTGTAAGGATTTCTGGGAACCGAGCCGCTGAGGGCGCCGGCGGAGGTTCGCGTCGGTCGCTTGCTGGTCAGGAGTTGCGCCGCACCGGGGGTTGGCGGGCCACTGAAATCGACGTAGGATGGCCTCGTACTCGACGAAGGAGGGCACATGGGGGTTCGAGCCGTTGCTGCGATCACTGCCGCGGCCATCATGTTGGCGTGCGCGGGATCTGCGTCTGCTGGGGTGGTTGCGCCGCCGGTTGGATGCACGATCACGGGCACGACGGGCGATGACACGCTGAACGGCACGTCGGGGGCTGACGTGATCTGCGGCCTTGGTGGAGCGGACACGATTAACGGGCTGGGTGGCAACGACGTGATCATTGCCGGTGAGGGAGTGGACACGGTCTCTGGCGGCGCCGGAAGGGATATCGTGTCGCTGGGAGCCGGGGACGACAGCGCTCGGGGTACGAAAGGCGCGGATGTGCTGTGGGATGGGCGCGGCGCCGACACGCTCCGGGGAGGATCTGGCCGAGATGTGCTGTTCGGCGGCGATGGCAAGGACACCCTGATCGGGGGTGCCGATGCCGATCGGATTGAGGCGCGTGACTACGTCAGTGGCAACGATCACGTCAGTGCGGGTCGCGGCGCCGACCTGTGTGCCGTGGATCCCGGTGATTCGGCTAGCAGTTGCGGGCATCGTCGCTGCACGATCACCGGCACGAAGCACGCGGACACGCTGATTGGAACCTCGGGTGCCGACGTCATCTGCGGGCTGGGCGGCAACGACGTCATCAAGGGCCGCGGTGGAAACGACATCCTCGTTGGCGGTGGTGGGGATGACCACCTGAACGGCGGACGAGGCAAGGACGTTCTCTCAGGCGGCACGGGCAACGACGTCATGACCGGCCGCCGAGGCAACGACACGCTGAACGACGGTGGCGGCAACGACACGGTGGGCGGCGGGGTCGGTAACGACGTACTGCTGTCGGGCAACGGGGATGACGTGCTCCACGGCGGCGACGGCGCTGACGTGCTGATCGCCCGCGACAACATTGGTGCGAATGACAGCGCGGACGGCGGTACCGGCACGAACACGTGTGTGGCCGACGTGGGAGACACGCTGGCCAACTGTTGAGCCTCTATGGTGCGGCGGGCGGCGAATGCCGCTCGCCGCACCGGTGTTTCGCGCTGCCGATGGTGCTCCGCGGCGGGCACTCCTGCCGACCGCGCCCGTCCATCTCCGTTGTCAGCGTCGCGCCAGCGTAACCGGGTTACCGACGCCCGGCTGTTCACGCCAGCCTTGAGGCAGCCTGGGGCCGGGCACCGACGCGGTCAGACTGCGTGAACGACGTCGGGAACCGTGGTGCTCTGCTCCAGCCACGCGTCGATCACCGACTCCTGCCAGAGGAGGCGGCCCCTGAAATATCCAGCAGGTCTGGGGAACTCCTGCATCTCTAAGGACTTTGCGATAGCGCCTCGCGGCACGTCCAGCTTCGTGGCCAGTTGGTCTCGATCGAGGAAGCGCGGCGGCTGCAACGCCTTGGTCGCGATGGGTGTCGCCTCGCCGTTGTGCGAACGGCCGTACGGGTCGTGTACTCGTACGACGTCGTCGAGCTGGGGCGTTGAGGCTTCGATCACCACGCTCGTAGCGACCGCCTCTATCGTGTGAATGTCGTAGGGCCGGTTTCGCCAGCACTCGCCTGGTGAGACGTGCCTGTGGGTCAACTCGTCCAGAGACGATCCCTGGGTCAGCCGGATCAGCCCCGACAGCAGATAGCAGCTCTCATCCTTCTCCTCGTGATACTGCAGTGAGAGCTGGTGTCCCTTCTCGACGTGGAGCAGCTTGCCGGCGTATTCGTCCGTAACGGCCCACCAGATCTCGAAGCCCCACGGCTTTGGAACATGTCGCACTTCGTTCATCCTCAAGTCCCCCCTTGAGCAGCCGAGGATCCCACTGCAGAAACTGGTTGTCAAGCGGCCTGGTCGCCAGTCGCGTATTCCGATTGCGGGAGCCTGTAATTCGTCAATCTCGTCTGACGGCGGAGAATAGCTCGGCGTGGCTGCGGGTCCGCCCGCAAACGGCGACCACCCGCAGGAGCTGCGGACGACCGCGCCGCAACCGTCGTGCTGCGTTTCTGTGGTCGGCTTCGCGGTGAACCTGATCTTCATCGGCATGGCGCCGTAGAGAGCGGGCAGGGCGTTGACACCGCTTGGCCCGCGTTGGTTACTGCGTGATCCAGGTCACGAAGCGAGAGCTCCGGCGTGCGTGCCAGCTTCGACTCGACGCCGGGCCCCATGCCGATATAGCACCCATAAGAAGAAGGCCGCGCCATGCGACCGTGGCAAGTACGCCTACTCGCTGGGTGTGTGTCCCAAGGCCACGTTCACCGGGGCGACGGTCAACTACCAGCGGCTAGCGCGTTCGGCGGTGCGCGGATGGTTCGCCGCGCCGCCGGCCGGGACGTGGCGGGGTCGCGCCGTACTTGCCGGCGCGACCCCCGTCCGTTCTACGCTCGCTGGGAGACGGACTCCTGCAGCTGCTCGCCGTGCTCGCGGGTCTGCTGCTTGGCCGTCTCGGCCGCCTGCTGCGCGGTCTCCTGCGCGATATCGCGGCCGTGCTCGACCGCCTCGCTGCCGATCTCGCGTGCCTGGTCCTTGACCTGGTCTGCGAGCGGCCCGAGGTGCTCGTTCTCAACCCGGGTCGACGGCAACAGCGTGCCGACGATGAAACCGGCCGCAACTGCGCCGACCGCGAGGCCGAGCGGGTTGTCCTTCGCCATCCCGGCGCCGCGCCGGGCGGTGTCTTTCGCGCCATGCGCCATGTCGCCTCCTGTGCTTGCCATGTCGGAGCCCGAGCCCGCGATCGAATCCCGCGCGCCCGTGATCTTCGACGTCATTGCGTCCTTCTTGTCACTGACATACCCCTTCATGCGGGTGGGTACGTCGGCCTTGGCGCTGAGCGCCTCGACCGTGTCACCCATCCGCTCGCGGGTCTGCTCTATCTGCCGTTCGATGTCGCGTGGCTCTTGGCCCACTGGACGTCCTCCTTCACCGATTCGATGGTTCGCTCGGGCGTCGGCGGACCTGCCCTGCTGATGCGTTGCTTGCCGTTCAGGGCGAGGATGCCCGCGGCCAGGCCGTACACGATGGTCACGATCAGCGCGGCCAGCCAGTTCGGCATGAACGTGTCGAGCACGAGGATGAAGAAGGCCATCGACCCGCCGACGGTGGCGAGCCCCAGCACGGCGGCTCCGGACAGCATCCCCGCCGCGGGGCCCGCTTCCTTCCCCTTCTCGGTCATCTCCGCCTTCGCGAGCTGCATCTCCTGCCGCACCAGCTGGCTCACCTCGCGGGTGAGATCCTTGACCAGCTCGGCGGTCGATGCGTCTCGCTTGGTGGTGGTCGTTTCGCTCGCCGACATGACGGTCCTACCGGCTCGCGCTGACGATGGTCGGGTCGGCCGGCATGCTCGGCGTCGTCGGCGGGAGCGGCTGGGTGTCCCAGCTGTCCTGCGCGGGGCGCACGGGCGTCGGCCGCGACTGCAGCTGCTGCGGGTTGCTGCTGTAGTAGCGGTTGGTGCTCGACGCCTTGAGGAACCGCCCGGCGGCGATGCCGAGCAGCAGTCCGGCGCCCGCGATCAGCAGCGGCTGCTGCCGGCCGAAGTCCTCGACCCGGTGCATCATCTGGTCGGCGTCGGTCTCGGTCAGGTACTGGCCGACCCGGTCGAGCCGGTCGGCACCGCTCTCGGCGACGCCCGCGAAGCGCTGCTTCTGCGGATCGCCTTCCATCCGCATCTGTGTGGCGGTGTCGCGCAGCGAGCTCGCCAGCGACTGCACCTGCTGCCCGGCCTGGGTGCTTCGCTGATCGACCTGATTACGCACGGCGCCACGGCCGGTCTCGATCATCTGGCCGGCCTGCTCTTCTGTCTTCTGTCTGGCGGTGTCGACCGCGCCGGACAGCTGTCCGCTGGTGCCATTTCCTGGCTCCATGTCTCTCCTCCTTGTCGAATTGGTGCGCGTGTCCACGCCTTGCCTAGCTTCCGGGGCGCTGCATGACGGTGCGCTTGGCCGTTTCGGCCAGTTGCCCCCGTCTGGCGGGATAGTCCACGCCTCCCAGGTGCTTCTGCACCTCGATGGGATCGACGTTCATGCGTGCCCCTTCGTGGAGGTGCCCACCGCCTTTCCGCTGGAAACCTGCTCCTCCGGGATGCCGGGTTTCGCCCGTCTCTCAGGCTGGGAAGCGCTCAGGCGAGATGGCAGCCCACCACGCGGAAACGAGCGACGGCAAGGCCGCCGCACCGGCGTCGTCCGCGTGGAGCCCGCTTCGCACCCCGCTCTTCCGTGCGTTCTGGCTCGCGGTGCTGGCCTCGCAGATCGGCACGTGGATGCAGAACGCCGGCGCCGCCTGGCTGATGACCTCGCTGTCGCACTCGCCCGCCCTGGTCGCGCTCATGCAGACAGCCACCAGCCTCCCGGTGTTCCTGCTCGGCCTCCCCGCCGGCGCGCTGGCAGATATCCTCGACCGCCGGCGACTGCTGCTCGCCTGCCAGCTGTGGATGCTGGCGGCGGCACTGACGCTGGCGGTCGTCACGTTGACCGGCGCCATCACGCCGGCGCTGCTGCTGGCCCTCACCTTCGCAATCGGCCTCGGCGTGGCACTGAGCGGGCCGGCGTGGCAGGCGACGGCCCCGTACCTGGTGCCGCCGTCCGAGCTGCCGGGCGCGGTGGCGCTGAACGGGGTGGCGGTCAACCTCGGCCGTGCCGTCGGCCCGGCAGTCGGCGGCCTGCTGCTTGCCGCGGCTGGCACGGCGGCCGTCTTCTTTGCGAACAGCCTCTCGTTCGTCGGCCTGATTGTGGTTGCCGGGCTGTTCTGGCATCCGGCGCGCCGGACGCGGACGCTTCCGAGCGAACGCCTGCCGGGCGCCATGCGGGCCGGGGCGCGGTACCTGCGCCACACGCCCGAGCTGCGGGTGGTGCTGGTGCGAACGGCGCTCTTCGTGGGCGGTGCGAGCGCGCTGTTCGCGCTCCTTCCGGTCCTCGCGCGGCACACCCTCGGGCTGGGCTCGTCGGGGTTCGGGCTGTTGCTCGGGATGATGGGCATCGGCGCGATTCTCGGCGCCTGGCAGCTGCCGAAGCTGCGCCGGCGCACGAGCCCACAGCGTTTGACGGTCGGCTGCACGCTCGTGTTCGCGATCGCGCTGGCCGCGCTCGCGCTGGCCGGCACCGCGGTGGAGGCGTCGGCGGCGCTGGTGGTCGCCGGCGTTGCGTGGATCGGGATGCTCACGAGTCTCAACGTGGTCGCGCAGGTGGGCCCCGCCCCGTGGGTGCGCGCACGCGCGCTGGCCGCCTACCTGATGGTGTTCCAGGGCGGGCTGGCGCTCGGCAGCGCGGGATGGGGGCTGGTCGCCGAGGTCACCGGCACGGCTGCCGCGCTCGGCATGGCCGCTGCTTTCCTGCTGGTCGGGCTGGCTGCCGCGGCTCGCTACCGGCTCGTTGCGGATGCCGACCGCGACATGGCCCCGCACGTGGTCGCCGACCCGCCGGTTGCCGACGGCCTCGAGCCGGAGCGCGGCCCCGTGCTGGTGACGGTCGAGTACCTGATCGATCCGGATGACGCGGGCCGCTTCATGAGTGCGGCCGCCGAGATGGGGCGGATCCGGCGGCGGGACGGCGCCTACCGGTGGGGGATCTACCAGGACGTCGCCCAGCCGGGCCGCTATCTCGAGACGTTCCTCGTCGAGTCGTGGCTCGAGCACCTGCGACAGCACCGGCGGGGGACGGCGGCCGATGCGCGCGTCCGCGAGCGGCTCCACGCCTTCCATCTCGGGCCGGACGAGCCCGAGGTTACCCACCTGCTCGCCGCGCACCGCACGTCGTCTCGCCTGACGACGGCGCGGCGCTGATGGTTTGGGCTGTTCGAGCCGACGGTATCTGGCTGGGGAAGGGCCTTGGTTGAACAGGCAGCTGCAGGGCGGATTGCACAACAGGGGAGGCGAAATGGCAACACCATCGAACCGGGCGACGGTGGGGCGGACGGATGCAACGGACGGTCGCAGCCGGGCGCAGTGGGCGGCGCTGATCGTGGGCGCGACGTTCCTGCTCGTCGGGATCCTCGGGTTCATCCCGGGCATCACGACCAACTACGACAACCTGGGCTTCATCGACCAGCACGGCGCCAAGCTGCTCGGAATCTTCGAGGTGAACGCGCTGCACAACGTCGTCCACCTTGCGTTCGGGGTGCTCGGGCTGGCGCTTGCCTCACGCCACGACACGTCGCGGACGTACCTGGCGGTGGGCGGCGTGGTGTACTTAGTCGTCTGGGCCTACGGCGCAGTCGTGGATTTCGCCAGCTCGGCGAACTTCATCGCGCTGAACACGCCGGACAACTGGCTGCACTTCCTGCTCGGAGCCGGCATGCTCGGCCTCGCAGCGCTGTGCTGGCGGGACGAGCGGGTGACGCGCCAGGAGCGGTTGGCGACGGCGTAGCGACGACGGAGGAGGGGACATGCCTGATGAAGGTGCATCGATGAAGGATGCGGTCCCTCGCGTCGACGGCGAGCCGTCCGACGCGGGCGCAGACCACGGCACGCGGGAGCGCGTGCAGCGCGAGCCGATGGGCGAGTACGAGATCGACGAGCGCAAGCGCGAGTCCGCGACGGTGATCGAGCGCGCCGGCGGCGAGGGAGGCGACGACGGCACCGACCAGGCTGCCCCCAACCTCAACCGCGATACGGAAGACGGCCCTCGTGACTGAGCAGACGCCCGAGAACGAGGGCCGCGAGCGCATCGCTCAGCGCGACCGCGAGGCCGACGTCGGCGAGCGCACGCAGGAGTACCGCCGCGGCGAGGTCACGGACGGGCACGACGCCCTGGCCCGTGCCCGCGCCGCGGCGGTGGACGAGAACAGCGACCATGGCGAGAACCAGCCGCCGGGCGTGCCGCCCCTCGAGGAGGCGTGGCAGCGCGAGAAGCAGATGTCGGGGCAGGACGCGGACGACCCGGGGCTGCCGAACGCCTGGCGGTCAGACGAGCAGGCGGCGGAGCGGGCGCCGGGCGCGGGGCAGGACGCCGACGCCGGGCGCGACGATATCGTCGTCCCGTCCGGCGCGGGGTCGTCGGCCGACGACCGCGAGGATCCCGGGACGGGGACCGGCTCCGACCGCATGGGAAAGCCTGAGCGGGCGGACGAGCTGCCCGAGGCCGGCGACGTCACGCAGGGCTGAGCGGCCCGGCCGTCAGCCTCTGTCGGGCGGGATGCGTCCCCAGGCCTTCGCGACCGCGGCCGGGTCGACCACGCGCACGCGGTCCGGGATCGCCTTGAGGACGCGGAAGAAGTCCTTCGCGCAGTACAGCTCGATCCGCGTCGTCCAGTGCGCGCGCCAGTCCGAGCCGCGGCAGTCCCAGCGGACGGCGCCGGCGAGGTGCCTCCGCTTCACCAACCGGTAGAACTGCACGTCGCGCCACTGGCCGACGGCGGGGGACATCAGCCCCGCGAGCGTCCCCGGCGACTTGTAGTGCGCCGGCCAGACGGGCGTCACGATCCGGTAGCACGCGAGCCCTCTGATGTTGCAGGCGCCGCCGTCGACCGAGAACGTGCGCTGGAACCATGGCGCGGCCATCGAGGAGCGCGAGTTGACGCTGTGGTTGTAGGTACGGCCGTAGGCGAAGCACCGCGAGGTGACGGAGCGCTGCAACGTCGAGTCGCTCCTGTCCCCGGGGTAGGCGAACAGGCCCCACGCGCGTGCCAGCCCGTGCTCGCGGAACGCGGCCAGCGACCCGCAGATGTCCCGCTCCTGCGCCGACCGCGAGAGGCGTCGCGGATCGATGTACCGCGCGCCGGCGCTGACGAAGTTCCATCCATAGCGTTGGTGGAGCCTGTGCAGGCGTTGCCATCCCGGGTACCGGATCAGCCCATGGCAGGTGAACGGCCGGCTGCTGCTTGTCAGGTCGACGACCACCGCACCCGTCCCGGCGAAGCCCATCCGGTGCATGCGGCGCGCGACCCGTCCCAGCGGGACGGAGTTTTCCATCGGGCGGCAGCCCGCGGCGGCCATGCCGAGCTGCGTGCGGCCGAACTGGATCGTGAGGAACCCTCCTTGGCCGGCGTGTGCAGTCGCCGTGAGCGTCAGCACGGCGACGGCCGCCAGGGCCACCGCGAGGCACATGCGTCCCGCCGGGCTGCCTGCTGAGCACCGGAGGGCGCGGGCGCTGGATCGCACGTTCACCGAGCTGGTCTATACCCGGTGCCCGGCCTGCGCAAGCGGGTTTTCGCGGCATCGCGGTCGGGTACGCCACCCGCCGACACCGAGCCAAGGAGAGATCATGAGCGACAGCGACGGCCGCTACCACCACGACCCTGACGAGGGTGAGACGAGGTACCCGATGCAGGATGGGGAGCAGCGCGGACCCCACCGGGCGGGCGAGAAGGATCCCCACGAGTCGCTGAACACGCCCGTGGACGACCTGCAGGATCTCGCGCCCGGGCAGGGGCCGCGGATCGAGGGCATGGGCGGCAAGCCGCCGGCACGCGGCGAGCGCGTCAGCTCCTCGCCGGTGCCGCCTGAGGACGAGTGATGTACGCCCGGCAGTGCCTCTCGTGCGGGGTGATCGACGGCCGGACGACGTTCCACGACGAGAACGAGGCGCGGGCCGACGCGGCGTGGACGTGCGAGCACTGCGGCGCGGCGCAGTTCGAGGCTGTGCTGGTGCCGGAGGAGGAGCCGGTCGCGCCCGTCGACGACGTGTTCGAGTAGGCAGCCTCGAACGCTCGATTAGTTACCGATACACGTGTGCGGATCACTCGGCTGCTGGCGGTGCTCTGAGCCGCCGCCGTCCGAGCTCGACCGCTCCTCACGAAACTCGCGTCGTTTGTCGCTCTTGACACATGTTTGCCATGGTGGCACGATTGCCCGAGCATCAAGCTCCAAGCAGAGGGGGATCATGGGCAACTGGGGAGGATGGACGCGACGTGTCGCGGCGGTCGCCGGTGCGGCCGTGGCGTTGGTAGCGGCATCGGCGACACAGTCTGGCGCGGTGGGTGACTCAGACACGCAGTCGCAATACCTGCACGACCCGGCTCATTCGTCGTTTTCGACTGCAACGGCGATCACGCCGGCGAACGCGGGGACGCTCGCGCTTGCATGGCATTGGCACCCGGACGCGCCGGCGCCGAACCACCCGCGAAATGACCTGTATAGCTCCCCGGCAGTTGTGAACGGGGTCATCTATATCGGTTCAAACTCTGGCGACTTCTATGCGATCGACCTGGCCACGGGCCACGTGATCTGGAAGAAGGATCTCGGATACGTGCCACAGCTCACCTGTCAGAGTCGCGGCACGTCCGCGTCTCCCGCCGTGCTGCCCGACCCGAACACCGGCGTGCTGACAGTCTACGAGGCAGGTGGTGACGGTTATCTGTACGCGCTCGACGCCGCTACAGGGGCGACGACCTGGAAGTCAGCGATTCACGTCCACTCGCCTGGTGTCAACGATTGGTTTGACTGGTCATCTCCGACGGTGTACCGGGGACGGATCTTCGTGGGGTTGACGTCGCAGTGCGACAAGCCCCTGACGCGGGGAGGGGTGAAGAAGTTCGACCAAGCGACAGGTAAGGCGCTGGGTACGTATCACGCCACGCCGCGCGGAGTCGGCGGGGGCGGGGTGTGGTCGTCCGTCGCGGCCAGGCGCGGATCTTTGTGGGCCACGACCGGCACGCCTCCGGTACATGGCAAGCCACCCGGAACCGATGCCGTGTCGATCGTTCGCATCAAGGCGAGGACCATGAACCGCACGTCCCGCTGGACGGTGCCCCTTGCTCATCCCGGGCTTGACCAAGACTTCGGCGCCAGCCCTGTCCTGTTCCCTGCCAAGGTGAATGGTCGCAGGGTCGAGTTGGTCGGCGCGATGAACAAGAACGGGATCTTCTACGCGTGGCGGGCTGCCCGCCTTGGCAAGGGACCGGTGTGGAAGCGCCGCATCGACAACCCCGTAACGCCCTCCATCCCAGCCGCGGTCTGGAACCATGGACACCGGCTCTGGATAGCCGGCAACACGACGACCATCAAGCACACGACCTATAAGGGCTCGGTACGCAACTATACGGTCAAGGGGAAGCTACTTTGGGCCCGCGGCTTACCAGCCGCCGTCATGATGACCCCTGCGCTTAACTCGTCCAAGGTGCTCGCCGTTGTCACCTACGACAGTATCAAGGGACAGTCGACGGGAAATCCCCAAGACGGCTGCTATCTGCTGAACGCCGATACCGGCAAGCTCCTGAAGAAGTTCTTGATCGGCGCGGAGTTCGCGCAACCCGTCTTCGTCGGCCAATACCTGATCCTTGCGACGAGGCACTTCGGCATGTACGTCTACCACGTCTAACTCGGTGAGAAGACGCCGGGGTGAGATGCAGATCGCACCTCACCCCGGCGAATCGCTCTGTCAGGAAAGCGGGCAGCCGACGTTGTTACGTGTGTCGAACTGGCCCGCGCGAGTGATCATCAGATCCCGGTTGCCGCTCAGGATGGCGTTGTGGGTGATGCCGATGATCTCGGTGGTACCGGCGCCGTAGTCCAGTCCCGCACTGCTGTTCAGCAAGCCGGCGATCGCCTGCTTCAGAAGTATGCGTTCCCCGCCGAGCAAGCCCGACCCGCCCTGGAAGCCGAGACCCTCCAGCAGCGTGTTTGACGCATACGGCGTCTGGACAGTCGTGAGGTGGAACGTCGCGCCGATCGTATCGGTCGGCGAGTACGTCACCCAGGCGTTCGTGTGATTCTTCCAGTACCCCAATGTGCACCCTTGGGTGCCGATCGGCCATGCGTGCGCACGCTGCGCCGTACTGGCCGCGGCCGCGGCGCTGAGCACGACGACAAGGGCGGCGAGGACCAGGGTTCGGCCAAACCGTTTCACTGTACACCTCCAAGTTGGAGCCGCCCCACACGTGGGACGGAGGGACGCTCGCCACCCTACCACGCCCGCCGTGGCCACCCGAGCCGCTCGGGTTGCGATGTTCCCGTCAAGGACGTAGACTCGCACGGTCAACGCTCCATGGCTTCGCAGCTGGCGCTGCCGGCGGCCGAGCTCGTCTCGCGAGGTGAAAGTTTGCAGGCACACCGCCTGATCGCTGCTGTGCTTCTGCTGGCGACCGTATGTTTGGTTTCGCCTGCGCGCGGTCGCGCTTCGGTCGCGCCCGGGTTCACCGATTCCGTCGTCCTCAGCGGGGCGACGCAGCCAACGACGGTGCGCTTCGGGCCGCATGGCTCAGCCTACGTTGCGGAGAAGAGTGGCCGCATCCTGTATTACAAGTCGTTTGGCGCTCCTCCACGGCTGGTCGCAGATCTCAGTACGGAGGTCTATGACTCCGGCGATCATGGACTGCTGGGGCTCGCACTGGATCCGCGATTTTCGACGCGGCCATATCTGTATGTGCTCTACACCTACGACGCGCCCATCGGCGGCACGGCGCCCACGTGGGGCACGCCGGGCATGCTGCAGGACACCTGCCCGACGCCGCCCGGCGCGAATGTCGACGGTTGTGTCACCAGCGGACGATTGTCGCGGTTGACCCTCTCCGGCAACCACTTCAAGTCAGAGCGCGTGCTGATCAACGACTGGTGCAATCAGTTCACGACGCACTCGGTCGGCGATCTACAGTTCGGCTCGGATGGCTCGCTGTATGCGAGCGGCGGTGACGGAGCGAAGGTCAGTCCCGACTATGGGCAGTACGGCTCGCCGAACAACCCGTGCGGCGACCCGCCCGGCGGCGTTGGCGGTTCAATGTCGCCGCCCGGTGCGGAGGGTGGATCGTTGCGCTCGCAGGATCTCACCACCGCCGGAGACCCGGTCGGGCTCGATGGGTCGCTAATCCGCGTCAGCCCGACCACTGGACAGGGTGTGGCCGGGAATCCGCTGGCTTCGAGCTCCGATCCGAACGCGCGGCGTATCCTCGCTGAGGGGCTGCGAAACCCGTTCCGGTTCGCACTGCAGCCCGGTACTGGAGAGATCTGGGTCGGTGACGTCGGATTTTCGACGTGGGAGGAGATCGAGCGGCTGCCGAGTCACTCCTCACAGTTCGTGGACTTCGGGTGGCCGTGCTATGAGGGCGCCTCCCAGCAGCCGGCATGGGCCTCGCTGGGCCTGACGGTCTGCTCGAACTTGTATGGCGCTGGAACGGCGACGCCGCCGTACTTCGCATATAACCATGCCAGTTCGGTCGTGTCCGGGGACGGATGTCCGACAACGCACTCGGCGATCGCCGGACTCGCGTTTCCGACCGCGTATGCGGCGCCGTACGCGCATGCTCTGTTTTTCTCGGATTTCTCGCGTGGCTGTGTGTGGGCGATGCTGCCCGACTCGTCTGGTACACCGGATCCCGGGGATGTCGTCCCGGTGGTGACAGGGGCGGCGGGGCCGGTCGACCTCGAGGTTGGTCCTGGTGGCGATCTCTATTACGTCGCCATCGCTGACGGCACGGTCCATCGATTGCACCAAGGCTAGCCCCGGCGGTGGCTGCTCGACACCGGGCGACCAATGACACGCAGGGCGGGGAGCCGGCGGTCGGAACTATGGGCGAGGCCGCTACGCTCGGCCGCCCGCGCACCTCGTCGGTAGCCCGATGTACGGCGCTCATTAGCCAGCCTCGGCGTCGTCTGGGATCCCGTCCTCGAGGAACACTCCTGCCACCCGTTCCAGGTACTGGAGCGCGATTTCGGCCATCGCGTCGTCGACAGCCGCGCAGGCGTCCGGGACGACTGTCACCTTGAGCCCCACCTCGCGGGCATCGATGGCGGTCTGCGCGACGCACATCTCGGTCGCCGTTCCCGCCAGCACGATGCGCTCGATGTCGCCCGCGGCGAGGATCAACCGAAGCGGGGTGTGGTCGAACGCCGAGTACCGCGGTTTCACCACGAAGACGTCGTCCGGCTCCGGCGCGATACGCCGGGTGGCGTCGCCCGCCAGTCCGGTGCAGGCACGCTCCACCACCTGGTCGCGGCCGTCGCTCCACCTGCCCGCCACGTCGTTGGCGTAGACGACCGGCAGCCCGCGCCCGCGCGCCTCGCGGATCAGCCGTTCCAGCCGGGAGGCTGCCGCGCGGAACGCGGCCGCCAGTTCCTCGCCGTTGCCGTGCCGGAAGTCATCCAGCACGTCGACGAGCAGCAGCGCGGTGCGCATCGAGCCGCGCGCGCTATGCGCCGGCCGCGGGGCCGCCCGTGCTGGCCGCGGCCGCGAACCAGATGATCAGCAGCGCCGGCACCGCGATCGCGAGCCCGAACGGGCCCAGCAGCACCACGCCGATCAGGACGGCGAGGATCGCGACGGCAATGACCACCCAGAGCAGCGCGCGTCCGGTCGTTCGGGCCGCTCGCGATGCGCCGGACTCGTTGTCGACCTCCGGCGGGGCCGTCGTTCGGGGTTCATACGCCATGCCCGGTTCGTGCCCCGGATGCCTGCGGGATAAACGACCGGGGGGCAGGCAGCGTGCCGAGCGCGTCGAGCACGTCCTCGACCTGGATCCGCAGGAGCCCCGAATCGGGTGTCTCGCCGTGCGGGTCGCCGAGCTGCCCGGCCCAGAGGACACGATGGCGGCCGGTGTCGAGCGGCCCCCAGAGCTCGGGCGACACGGGCCCGAACAGCAGCACGGCCGGCGTCTGCAGCGCAGTGGCCAGATGCGCGACGCCGGTGTCCCCGCAGATCAGCCGTCCGGCCGATGCCACCAGGCGCGCCAGCTCGAGCACTCCTGTCCGGCCGGCCGCGACCGCGGATCCCGGCAGCCCGGCCAGCCCCGCCACCCGTCGCGCCAGCTCCCGCTCGCGCGGGCCGCCGGTGACCACGACGCGGTTGCCGCGGGCGGACTCGTCGCGGGCGACAGCCGCGAACCGCTCCGGTGGCCAGCGCCGGCTGCGGCTGGCCGCGCCCGGGTGGATCACCGTGACACGCCCATCGCGCCGGACGTCCGGGAGCCGGAGGTGCAGGTCGCCGGGATCCGTTGCCACGCCGGACGACTCGAGCAGGCGGCACCAGCGCAGCACCTCGTGCTCGCGCTCGCGCCACGGCGGTCCGCCGGCCGACCAGGGGATGTCCGGGTGCGCGAACGCGATCATCTCGTCGGGCCAGATGCCGTCGAGCATGCGGTGGCTCTCAGGCCCGCGGCCATGGAGGTTGATGGCCAGCGCGGCGCCGCCGAGCGTGGGGTCGAGGGGCTCGAGCGGACCGGTGTCGGACACCTCGTCAACCGCACCGCAAAGGTCCGCGAGCGGCGCGAGCCCGGCGGGCGTGCAGAGCGTGATCCGGTGCCGCGGATGCCATCGCCGCAGCGCTCGCAGGGCCGGCACGGCGGTCAGGAAGTCCCCCAGGCCGAGCGCCCGCAGCACCACGATCCGCCGCATTACGGCCAGGAGGGCTCCATCGACGGGGTGATCACCAGCTCGCGCAGCTCGCAGCCGGCCGGCTGCGAGAGCGCGAACGCGACCGCCTCGGCGACGTTGCCGGGGTCGTTCAGCTGGGCGTCGGCGCCAGGCTTGTACTTGGGGTCGCGCCCGTCGAAGAAGGCCGTGTTCATGCCCCCGGGGATCAGCAGCGTGACGCCCACGCGCCCGCTCATCTCGGCGGCCAGTGCGCGAGTGAACCCGACCACCCCGAACTTGCTTGCGCAGTACGCCGTGGCGTCCGGCAGCGCCCGCAGCCCGAGCGTCGAGGCGACGGTGACGACGCGGCCGCCGGCGCGCTCGAGGTGTGGCAGCGCGGCACGCACGACCGACACGGTGCCGAGCAGGTTGACCGCGATCACGCGCTCCCAGGCGTCCCGCGGCACGTCGAGCAGCGCTCCGCACGCATCGACGCCGGCCGCCGTGACCACGCCGTCGATCCCCCCACGGCGCTCCGCGACGCCGGCGATCACCGCGTCCACCGCCGCCCCGTCCGACAGGTCGACGACCTCGCCGTCGACGCCGTCGGCCGGCTCGCGGATGTCCAGCGACACCGCGGACTCGCCGAGCCGGCGCACCACCGCCGCCCCGAGCCCCGATGCGCCCCCGGTCACGATCACCGTGCTCATCCAGCCGCCTCCTTCGCCTTCGCCCGCTGGATCAGCCCGGTCGTCGACCGGCCCTCCAGCGTCGGCAGGATCACCGTCTGTCCGTTGAACCGCCGCATCGCCGCCGTCTCCGGCAGGTCGTCGGCGGCATAGTCCCCGCCCTTGGCGAAGATATGGGGCCGTAGGCGGTCCAGCATGCGCACCGGGGTCGCCCCGTCGAAGATGACCACCGCGTCGACGCACCGCAGGCTCTCGAGCAGCCGCGCCCGGTCGCGCTCGCTCACCACCGGCCGCTCCGGGCCCTTGAGCGCCGAGACCGACCGGTCGGAGTTCACGAGCACGATCAGGCAGTCGCCCAGCCGCCGGGCGGACTCCAGCGTGGAGATGTGCCCGGCATGCAGCAGGTCGAAGCAGCCGCCCGTGGCGACCACGGTGCCGCCCTCGTTGCGCACCTGCGCGGCCAGGGCGATCGCCCGGTCAAGCCCCTCGGCGGCGGGATCCCGGGCAGCGCCGAAGTCCCCGGCCTGGCCGTCGTCCACGTACCGGGTTGCGGCCAGCACGGCCGCGGACACCGCGTCCTCCGGTGACGCGCCGCCCATCAGCCGGCTCGCCGCCGCGGCGGCGAAGCAATCGCCGGCGCCGCAGGGGTCGCCGTGCGCCGGCCGCTGCACCGGCACCATCACCGGCGTCGGCCGTCCCGTGTCCAGCACGGCGCCGGCGCTGCCGAGCGTCACCGCGACGGCACGGGCCTGCCAGCGCGTGCGCAGCTCGCGGGCGCGCGCCGAGTCCGCGCGCACGCCGTCCCCGCGAACCGTCGTCACGAACGCGGCCGCCTCGCGGCGGTTCGGCGTTGCCAGCGTCACCCGCTCGATCGGCGGGCGGCCGCGGGGGTGGGGATCCCAGACGATCGGTGTGTGCGCCGCGACGCCGGCGAGCGCTCGGCGCAGCACCGGTTGCGAGGCCACGCCGCGGCCGTAGTCGGACACGAGCACGCCGTCCGCCTCCTCGACGGCGATCAGGTGCTCGTCGCCCGGCTCGCCGATCGGCGCCCGCGGCCCGCTGCCGCGGTCGAGGCGGAGCAGCGTGCGCTCCTCGCACCGCAGCCGGATCTTCTCGGGGGTGGCGCCGCCCATGCCGAGGTCGAGCAGCTCCACGCCGGCCTGGCCGAGCAGCTCGCGCACCGTGGTGCCGGCCTCGTCATCGCCGACCGCGGTCAGCAGCGTGACGTCGCGGCCCGCCGCGGCGGCGAGGATCGCCGCTCGCGCGGCCCCTCCGGGCGCCGCCGACCGAGCCGTCTCGTCTAGCACCGGGACGGGCGCCTCGGGGCAGATCCGCTCGACGGTGCCCTCGACGTCGCGGTCGAGCATCGAGTCGCCTATGACGAGCAGGTGGTCGGTCACCGGTCGCCTCCCGCCGCGACGCGCGCCCGGCGCCGGGCGGTGGCCGGGCTCAGCACCTGCGCGTAGGAGCGCAGCGTTCCATCGGCCACGACGTCCCAGCCGTACCGTCGCCGTGCCCGCGCGGCGCCGGCCACGCCCAGCCGGCGGCGCAGAGCCGGGTCGGCCAGCAGCTGCCGCGCTGCATCGGCGACCCGGTCGGGGCGCCGCGGCGGCACGTGCAGCCCCGTGACGCCGTGCACGACCGTGTCGACGAGGCCCCCGACGGAGCTCGCGATGACGGGCACGCCGCACGCCATCGCCTCGAGCGGGACGATTCCGAACGGCTCGTACCATGGCACGCACACGACCGCATCGGCGGATCGCAGCAGCGCCGGTGCGTCAGCCCGCTCGATGCGGCCGCGGAAGTCGACCCTATCGGCGACGCCGCAGGTCTCGGCCAGCCGCATCAGCCGCCGGCCCTCCTCGTCCTCGTGCAGCCGCTCCTTCGGCGGCCCGCCGGCCACCACCAGCTCGACGCCCGGCAGCTCGGCCAGCGCCTCGATCGTGTTGCCGATCCCCTTGCGGGTGACCATCCGGCTGAGCACGACCAGCCGCGGCCGGCCGCTGGGTCGCGGTTCGGCGGGGCCCCGGGCGTTGAACTGGTTGAGGTCGACGCCGCACGGCACCACGTCGACGCGGCGCAGGTCGGCGTCCATGCGCGCCAGCTCGAACACCTCGTCGCTGCACGTCGCGACCACCCGGTTGACCCGCTGGAGCAGGTCGCGTTCCACGGCCAGCCGCTCGCGCGGGCTCGTGTCCGCGGCGCCCTGGTGGCGGCGCTTCACGACGCCGAGCGCGTGGAACGTCTGCACGACCGGGAGGTCGAGGCCGTCCGTCGCCCAGACGGCCGCCGCGCCGGACATCCAGAAATGCGCGTGCACCAGCTCCGGGCGGTCGCGTTCGAGCGAGCGCTGCACGTGCGCGGCGAACTCGCGCATGTACGGCCACAGCTCGTCCTTTGGCACCTCGCACGCCGGGCCGGCCGGAACGTGCTCGACGACGACGCCGGGCGCCAGCCGCACGCGCTTGGCCAGCGAGGGATCGTCGCGCCGCGTGTAGACGACGACGGGGACGCCTCGCCGTCCGAGCGCCGCGGCGAGGCTCGCCACGTGCACGTTCTGTCCGCCCGCGTCCACTCCGCCCAGTGCAGCAAGCGGGCTCGCGTGCTCGGAGATCATCGCGATTCTCATGCCACCTCCTCCAGCAGCGCGTCCCAGTCGCCCAGGAAGCGGTCGATTCCGAAGCGGGCCTGCGCCGCCCGGCGGGCGGCACGACCGGCTTCGCGTGCGCGGTCGGGATCGCCGACCAGGTCGCGCAGTCCCTGCTGCAGCCGCTCCATCCGGTTCGAGACGACGCCGGCAGCTTCCGGCACCGCCTCGGCGACCTCCGTGGTCGCGAGGGCGACCACCGGCATACCGAGGTACATCGCCTCGATCAGGGACAGGCCCAGTGACGTCCAGCGGATCGGATGCAGGTATGCCCGGCGCCGGGCCATCTCGTCGTGGAGCCGCTCCTGCGGCAGGTCGTCGCCGCCGAGCGGCTCCGATCCCATGCCGAACAGGTCGATCGGCGCCGCCTCCGAGAGCCGCGGAAGCAGGTCCGTGCCCGTCACGCGGCCCCGGCGCGGCGCCTCGTTGATCACCACGGCGCAGCGCGGCAGCTCGCCCGTGTAGCGCTCGCCCGGGTCTGGGACGCCGTGCTCGATCACCCGCGTCGGCGTGCCGCCGCAGTCCCAGAACAGGTCGTTGAAGTGCGTGACGTGGACGACGGTCAGGTCGTCGCGATCCGCCGCGGGGTGTCGCATCTCCGCGATGCGCGCCTGTGGCGCGTTGTGCTCCAGATAGACGGCCGGCAGGTCGCGCCCGGGCCGCCGCCCGCCCAGCCAGCGCTCGGCCAGGCCCTCGAGCTCATGCGGGCGCTGCAGGACGACGAGGTCGACGTCCTCGTCGGCGGCCTCTTCCTCGGTGACCTCGACGGCGCTCCGCGGCCAGTCGTAGGTGCGCGCGCGGCCGAGCCCGTCCGGGCTGCGCTCGGCGTCCACCGGGATCAGATACGTGTGGCGTCCCTGGACGAAGGCGGTCGTCCACGAGCCGTGCACGTGCCAGAGCAGGATTCTCATCCCGCCACCGCCAGCAGCTCGGGCGAGCCGGTCAGCTCGGCGACCGCGTCGACCACCGCGCCGGCCGCGATGCGTGTCAGACAGGGATGGCCGGGAACGGCGCAGACCCGCGCGCGGCAGCCTGCGCAGGCGATGTCCTGGTCGCCGAGCACCACGTGCGGGACCGCCCATGGATGCCAACGGTCGGCGGGCACCGTCGGCGCGAACAGCGAGACGACGGGCGTGCCAACCGCGGCGGCCAGATGTGCGGGGCCGGTGTTGCCGACGACGATCGCCTCTGCTGCCGCGATCACCTCGGCCAGCTCTGCGAGCGACGTGGTGCCGGCCAGGCTGCTCGCGCGGTGGCCGCCTGCCGAGGCAACGGCATTCGCGAGCTCTCGCTCGGCGGGGCCGCCGGTTACCACCAGGCGGTGGCCGGCCGCAGCCATCGCCGATGCGATGTCCCGCCACTGTCCCTCGCCCGGCGTGCGCGCGGGTACGGACGCGCCGGGATGCAGGACGACGTAGGGACCGCGCGGCACCGCGAAGCCGGCCGCCGGGCGGCGCACGCGCAGGGCGCCGTCGTCGCCGGGCGGCAATCGGTGCCCGCGCCGCGCGACCAGCTCGAGCGACCGCTCCACCTCGTGCAACCCCTCGGTGGGAAGGTGCCGGATGTCGAGCAGCGAGCCGGGATAGTCCTCGCTGGCCGCCGCGATCGTCTCGATCCCCGCCAGCCGCAGGAGCAGCGCGGTGGGCAGCGGCGACTGGTGAAACGACGTCAGGATGATGGCCTCGGCGAAGCGGTTGCGCAGGCGCGACACCAGCGACAGCGTGTCGACGAGGTCGACGGGGTCAGGGTCGGGATCGATCCACGGCGCCGTCCACTCGATCACCTCGGCGACGCCGGGCAGCAGCTCGGCCGCGGCGCGTCCCCGCCGGCCGCACAGCATGCTGACCGGCCCGGATGCGGCGACCGCGCGGACGGCGGGGCCGGCGAGGAGGACGTCGCCGTCGTTGTCCAGCCGGACGATGAGCGTGCTCATGCGGCTCCCAGCAGAAGGCCGACCGCCTCGCCGAGGTCGTCGGCCACGTCTCCGGCGTCGAGCACTTCCTCCCGCCGCGTCACCGGCGTGGGCACCATGACGCCGCGCACGCCGGCGTTCCGAGCCGCTTGCATGTCGGCCCCGGTGTCGCCGATCATCGCCGAGCGGGCCGGGTCGCTCTCCAGATCGCGGAGCGCTGCACGAAGCATCCCGGCCTGCGGCTTGCGGCACGCGCAGCCCTCGCCATCGCCGTGCGGGCAGACGTACCACGGGCCGAGCGGCCCGAGCAGCTCCTCGACCCGGCGGTTCACGGCGTCCACCTGCTCCCGCGTCACGAGGCCGCGCGCGACGCCGCTCTGGTTCGTGACGACCGCGAGCCGCACGCCGGCGCGCCGCAGGCGGTCGAGCGCCTGCCGCGCACCGGGCCGCTCGCGCACGAGCGAGGGATCGCCGTTGTACGGCACGTCCTCGATCAGCGTGCCGTCGCGGTCGAGCAGCACGGCGTCCGGCCGTGCACGCAGCCGTCCCGGCAGCTGCGCCAGCCCGACCGCCGTGTGTGCCACCGCGGCGGGCGGAATGGCGAAACTGGTGGCGACGAGGCCGATCACCTCGCCGCCCGTGCGCGGTCCCGGGGCGATGCGGGCCCACGCAAACTCTGCGGTTCCGGCCAGCCAGCCGGCGGCCGCAGCGGCGGCCACCCGTCTGTGACCGGACAGCGCGGCCACCGGCGCGGCGAGCGCCAGGGCCGTGACGAGCGCATGGCGCCGCAGACGGCCGGCCGGCGCGCCCGCGCGCTCACGCCACCCGCGGCCGTGCAGCACGCGCATCAGCACGTCGTCGCGGTTGCCGGCCTGGCGGCGAAGCGCCGTGCGTGCCGGGTCCGCCCCGAGCGGATGCCGGGTCACCCGGGTGCCGCGCTCGATCCGGCGCCCGGCGGTCAGGACGCGCAGCGCCAGGTCGGCGTCCTCGCGGTAGGCACGCGGAAAGCGCTCGTCGAACCCGCCGACCTCCTCGAGCACCGCTCGGCGATACGCCATGTCGGCCGTTGCGTACCGCGCGCCCTCGAGGCCGATCACAGCGCGCTCGGCATCGGTCGGGAGCCGGCCGGCCGGCCGCGGCACGGTGATCCTGCCCTGACTGCCCGCGACGTCGGCATCGACGGTCAGGTCGCGCTCCAGGGACGCGAACCAGCCGGTGGTCAGCTCGGTGTCGTCGTCGAGGAAGGCGATCCACTCCGCGTCCACCGCGCGCCAGCCGCGGTTGCGGGCGGCGGCGGGTCCGGCGCCCCGCCCCGCCACCCGCGTAGCCCAGTCCGGCAACGTGAGAGGTGGATTGCCGGACGGACGGTCGTCGACCACCACGACATGCATCGCCGGGTCGACTCGTTCGCGTTCGATCGACGTCAGCAGGCGCCCGAGCGACGGGCGGCCGGCCGTCGGGATCACGAGTGCGACGTTCATGCCACCGCCGCCATCCGCGCCACCGCCTGCCGCCGGATCATGAACGGCCCGATCGCGAGCGCGTCCACCGGCGCCGATCCGAAGCACTCCAGCGCGTCGCGCGGCGCGTCGACGATCGGCCGGCCGGCCGTGTTCAGGCTGGTGTTGACGAGCACGGGGAGGCCGGTGAGCGACTCGAAGTGGTCGAGCAGGTCGGCGACGAGCGGCTCCTGCCGCCGGTCGACGGTCTGCGCCCGCGCCGTGCCGTCGACATGCACGACCGCCGGGATCCGGTCGCGCCACTCCGGCGCGACGCGGTGCACGAACAGCATGTAGGGGCTGGGCAGCGGCCCGTCGAAGATGGCGCGCGCCCGCTCGAGCAGCACCATCGGTGCGACCGGACGGAACTGTTCGCGGCCCTTGATGTCGTTCAGCCGCCGGAGCGTCGACGCCCGCGCCGGATTCGCCAGAAGGCTGCGATGCCCGAGCGCCCGCGGGCCGAACTCGGCCCGGCCCTGGAACCACGCCACGACGCCGTCTGCCGCAAGCACCTCGGCGGCGGCGCGGGCGATGCTCGGAGGCCGCTCGTACGGCACCTCGGCGGTGCACAGGGCGGCCTCGATCTCGCGATCGGAGAACCCGCGCCCAAGCGCCGCGCTCGGCATCGGTGCCACCTGGTCGCCCAGCTCGGCCGCGACGTGCATCGCCGCCCCGAGCGCCGTCCCGGCATCGCCCGCGGCGGGCTGCACCCAGATCTCCTCGAACGGTCCCTCATCGGCCAGGCGGGTGTTCGCGACGCAGTTGAGCGCCACGCCGCCGGCCATGCACAGGTTCGGCTCGCGGGTGCGCGCGTGCACCCACCGCGCGAGGTGGAGCAGCACCTCCTCCAGCCGGTGCTGCACCGTCGAGGCGAGGTCGGCGTGCATGTCCGTCCACTCCGCGTCGGCCGGGCGGCGAGGCGCGAACTCCGTCCAGTCGAACGGCCGGACGATGAAGCCGCCGTCGTCGGTCGTCGTGACCAGCTGCCGGAAAGACTCGAGGAACCGGGGCCGACCATAGGACGCCATCGCCATCACCTTGTACTCGTCGGACGAGCGGTGGAAGCCGAGGTGCTCGGTCAGCTCCTCGTAGAGCAGCCCGAGCGAGTGGGGAAGCTGCTGGGCGGCGAGGATCTGCAGCCGGTCGCCGGCGAAGTGGCCGGCGAGGTGCGACGCCCGCTCGCCGCGCCCGTCCAGGACCAGAACCGCCGAGCTGCCGAACGGCGACGCCATGCACGTGGACGCCGCGTGCGCGACGTGGTGGGGGACGAAGCGGACACAGGACGGATCGAGGCCGGGCAGCGCGCTGCGCAGGAACTTCGGAGCCCGCATCGCGTAGAGCGTCCGCAGGCCCTCCCACTCGTCCGCCGTGACGTCTCCGTTGACGGGCGGTGCGACGGCGGGGTCATAGGAGTACGCGACGGCGTCGAGGTCGGCCGGTTCGAGCCCGGACTGCTCGAGGCACCACCGCGCCGAGTGCTCGGGAAGCTCCCAGGTCGAGAAGGCGACGGCGGGCTTGCCGTGCTTGCGCCGCGAGAAACGCTCCTCCTCGGCGGCGGCCGTGACGGTGCCGTCGACGACGACGGCCGCGGCCGAATCGTGGAAGACGGCATTGATCCCGAGCACGTTCATCGGTTAAGCCTCCAGGCCGTGGTTTTCTGTCGATCGTGTGCTCCCACGGGGCGGCTCGTCGCTGAACCCGCACCCACCGAACAGGAGAAGCGCTTCCCGAACCACGCGGGATTGCAAACACCGCTTCTCCCCCGCGCGGTCGTTCGCGGCGGCGTGAGCGCCGCCTCGCATTGCAGCCGCATGTGACAGCCGGATTGGGTGTCCAGGGCGGCGGGTACCGCCCCTTGAATGCCCAACGACGAAGGAGAGCCAATGCAGCTCAACTCACTCAACGACGTGTTCGCCGAGCAGGTCGCCGACCTGCGCAGCGCGGAGCAGCAGCTGATCGAGGCGCTGCCGAAGATGGCCGAGGCCGCATCCGAAAGCAGCCTCCGCGAGGCGTTCACGAAGCATCTCGACGAGACCCGCACCCATGCGGAGCGGATCGGCGAGGTCATCCAGCAGTTCGGCGGGCAGGTGCCCGACGAGGAGTGCAAGGCGATGCAGGGCCTGATCGAGGAAGGCCAGGACATCATCGGCGCGGACGGCGACCCGGTTGCCCGTGACACCGCGCTGATTGCGGCCGCCCAGCGGGTCGAGCATTACGAGATCGCCGCCTACGGCACGGCTCGCACGCTCGCGCAGCAGCTGGAGCTGCGGGATGCCGCCGCGCTGCTCGAGCAGACGCTCGAGGAGGAGCGGAAGGCCGACGGCCTGCTGAACAGGATCGCCACCGGCGGGATGCTCAGCAGCGGCCTGAACGAGCAGGCGGCCAGCAGGTAGCCAGTGCAACGCCGGCCCCGCTGCACGACGCGGCGGGGCCGGCAGCTTCCCACCCGGCGGTCAGCTGGTCACATGGGAGGTCCACGGCCGGTACCAGCCGGGCGGAGGCAGCGCGAGCTGCCAGTCCGACGCCGGGAACCGCTTCCCCTCGATCGAGAACGCGCGTGCCATGAAGTCGTGCCAGATCGTGGCCGGATAGCCGCCGCCGAACGATGCGTCGCTGCCCACGGCCGGGATCATCGAGATCTCCCCCTTGGGGAAGCCCATCCACACGCACGCCGCGATGTTCGGCGTGTAGCCGCAGAACCAGGCGTCCTGGTGGGACTCGACGGTGCCCGTCTTGCCGGCCTGCGGGCGGGAGGGGCTGAGCAGCGCGCCGCCGCCGGTGCAGAGGCCGAGCCGGCAGGTGATGTTGTCACGCAGGATCGAGGTCACCTCCGAGGCGGCCCAGGCCGGGATGACGCGGTGCCCCGGGTTCTTCCGCGGCGGCGTCGCCGAGCGGATCGACCCGTCGTGGCTCGTGACCGACGTGACGGCGAGCGGGCGGTGGTAGATGCCGCCGCTGGCGATGGTCGAGTACGCGGTGGTCATGTCGAGCGGGCTGACGAGTCCGGTGCCGAGCACGATCGACGGCACGTGCGGCAGCCGGTCGCGCCGCGGGATGCCGAGGCGGTACGCCATGTTGACCGTGCGGTCGGAGCCGATGTCCATGCTCAGCCGCGCGAACACCGCGTTGACCGAGCCGTCGAGCGCGGTGTGCAGGTCGAGCGACCCGCCGCCGCCCGGCTCCGCGTTGTTCACCTTCCACGTGCATGACGGCTGGTTGTAGTCGCAGCCCGGCAGCTTCGTGACGAACGGCGCAGCGCTCGAGTAGTAGGTCGTCTCCGGGTCGATGTGGTCGTCGACCATCGCGGCCAGCAGGGCGAACGGCTTGAACGCCGACCCCGCCTGCCGGTGGGCCTGGGACGGCAGGTCGTACTGCGTCTTCTTGGCGTTGGTGGACGCGTCGAAGGCGAGGATCGCACCGGTGCGCGGATCCATCGCCACGATCGCCGCCGCCGGATCGCCGGGCGAGCTGAGGACGGAGTGGAACGCCGACTGCGCGGCCTGCTGGAGGCGCGTGTCGATCGTCGTCCGCACGACCAGACCGCCGTGCTGGAGGCGGTCGGCGCCGTAGCGGTGCGCGAGCTGCTGCTGGACGTACTGGACGAAGTACGGCTGCTTGGTGACGGCCGACCGCGGCCGGTGGACGCGCAGCGGCCGCTGCTCCAGGCGGGCGGCGCGCTCCGCGGTGATGTCACCGCTCTTTGCCATCGCAGCCAACACCTCGTTGCGCCGCGCCAGCGCCGCCTCGCGGTGCACGATCGGGTCGTAGTCGGTGGGGGAGCGGGGGATGCCGGCGAGCGTCGCCGCCTGGAGCAGCGTCAGGTGCGCGCAGGACGTGTCGAAATAGGCCCTCGCCGCCGCCTGGCATCCGTAGGTGACGCCGCCGTAGGGGACGACGTTGAGGTACGTCGTCAGGATCCTGTCACGCGGCCAGCGGTCGGCGATCTGCGTCGCCAGCTCGGCCTCCTGCACCTTGCGGGTCAGGGTCTGGGAGTCGTCGAGGTAGAGCACCTTGGCGAGCTGCTGCTCGATGGTGGAGCCGCCCTGCACGACCTGGCCGGCCTGGACGTCGGCCCAGAGCGCGCGGAGGGTCGCCTCGTAGTCGACGCCGCCGTGCTGGTAGAAGCGGCGATCCTCGATGGCGATCGTCGCCTCCTTGAGCCAGGGCGAGATCCGCCGGCTGGGTACCGGGATGCGGTTCTCGGTGGAGGCGATGCGGGCGAGCAGGCGGCGATGGTCGTCGCGGATGACGCTGTTGATCCCCGGCAGGTGCGCGTGCATCGTGTTGATGTCGAGGCCGGTGGTGACGTGATCGACCCAGGCGAAGGTGGCCGCGACGGCGAGGGCGAGGAGGGTGACCAGGGTGACCAGGAGGCCGAGCACCGCGGTGGCGAGTCGCGAGCGGCGGGAGCGACGGCGGTCGCGGCTGAGACGCTTTCGCCGGCGCCGGCCGCGGGGGATGCCGACGGCCTCGTCGGGGGAGGGGTCGCGCCGGCGCACGGGGATCGCCGGCAGGTCACCGGTGTGGTCTGATAGCGGCCGTTCGTCCGGCTGCGCACCGGGGAGCGCCGGTGCGTCTCGCAAGTCCTGCCCGGGTGGTTTCACCTCGTCTCCGTCTGGTCGGGGTCGACGCGGAGACTCCTCCCTGAACCCCGCCGACCGCGACATCTACCCGGAATCGGCACGCTGCTAACGGGATCGCGCGTGAGCGGGGATACAGATTACGGCGGCGGGAGCGCCCAGCGGCGCTGGGAGTGCCAGCGCTCGATCGTGCGGCGGCTGGGTGGCTCGGCGGGGGAGTAGTCGGCCTGACGGACGCGGGCGGTCACGGAGGTCAGGGTTGCGCCGGCTGACCAGAGACGCTCGGCGCGCGCGCGGACACGCGGCCAGGCATAGGAGCCGGGACGCGGGCGAGCAGGGCGGTCGCGGAGCGAGGCGAGGTGGGCGTCCATGGCCTTGCGGCGACTGGCGGTGAGGCAGCCGGCGGAGCCCCAGAGGCCGGTGAGGGTGAGGACGAGGTCTCGGCCGCCGCGCTGGCGCTGGAACGAGGTGGATGCATGGCCGGCGCAGAGCCATACGTGCACGCCGTAGCGGTAGGCGACGCGCTGCGTGGCACCGCGCGTGCGGTCGAGGCAGATCGCACAGGCGTGCGACTTGGTGTGGAGGCCCTTGGCCTTGTAGAGGGTGGGAAGCTGCATGGGCGCAGTCTGACGGTGAGAGCGTCACATGACGGTGACGAGGTGTGTGAAGGAGGTCGAGAGAGTGGCGTCGGGGAGTGGGTGGGCGGACGTTGGGATCGAGATGGGAGGGGTGAGTGGGGTGGAGGGGGAAGCTGGTGGTCAGCTTCACCACTCCCAAGTGGCGTTGGCGTGCAACGACAAGTGGCGTTGGCGTTGTGAACGGCACCCGTGGACGCCAGGAGCGTCGCTCGGAAGAACGGATCGACCAGAAGGGCAGGCGACGGGCTTGCGGCGTTGCGCCGCGAGTGCCCCAAGTGGCGTTGGCGCGCAGCGACAAGTGGCGTTGGGCGTCGTGAGCGGGATCGGCGCAGGCTACGGCGCGCTCGAAAAACCGGTCGACCAGGAGGGGCAGGCGATCGGCCGGCACCGTTGCACCGCGAGTGCCGCCAAAGTGGCGTTGGCGCGCAGCGACAAGTG